>JAHJNE010000147.1 GCA_018820995.1 Gammaproteobacteria bacterium
ACCGCTAATGCCCTTAGCGGCTAAATCGGTAGTGGCGACACGGGAATGTGGATTTGACGGCCCGGCGATATTTCGCACCACCGAAGATAAATCAAAGGTCAGTACCCGTGGATAAACCGCGGTTTTTAAACTATCAGCCCACAGACCTGCCGTCTTGGCGTAGGTTTCAACCAATTTCACTTGCGCAGCCTCGCGGCCTGTTAAAGTTAAATAGTCCAATGTCTGCTGGTCGATGTAGAACATCGCTGCTGTCGCACCATATTCAGGTGTCATGTTGGAAATGGTGGCGCGATCGCCCAGACTTAAGCTGTTGGCGCCTTCGCCAAAAAACTCCAGGTAACTCGACACCACTTTTTGTTTACGTAAAAACTCAGTCAATGCCAACACGATATCAGTGGCCTGAATACCCGGTTGGGCGCAACCGGTTAGTTCAACGCCAATAATATCCGGTAAGCGCATCCAGGACGCACGGCCCAGCATTACACTCTCGGCTTCCAAACCACCCACGCCAATAGCGATAACGCCAAGTGCGTCGACATGCGGAGTATGGCTGTCGGTGCCGACCAACGTATCCGGATAAGCTACGCCATCAATGGCATGGATCACCGGCGACATCCGCTCTAAGTTAATTTGATGCATGATGCCGTTACCTGGAGGGATCACATCGACATTCTTGAAAGCTTTTTTGGTCCAGTTGATAAAATGAAATCGGTCATCGTTTCGTCTGTCTTCAATGGCACGGTTTTTCTCAAAAGCATCTTTTTCAAAACCACCGTGTTCCACTGCCAAAGAGTGATCAACAATTAGCTGAGTCGGCACCACTGGGTTAACTTTGGCAGGATCTCCGCCCATCAGCGCAATAGCATCGCGCAAACCGGCTAAATCAACCAAGGCGGTTTGCCCGAGAATATCGTGGCAAACGACACGGGCCGGAAACCATGGAAAGTCTAAATCTTGTTTGCGCTCAATCAACTGAGCTAAAAAAGCATTTAACTGTGCTGGTTCAGCACGGCGAACTAAGTTTTCAGCGTGGACACGTGAAGTGTAAGGCAAGGTCTCCCAGGCGCCTGGCGTGATGCTGTTTACCGCTTCACGTGCGTCGAAATAATCATAAGAAGTGCCGGCAAGCGGCTTACGAAATTGAGTATTTATGTTAGTCATGGGCATGCACTCTGCAAAGGCAACAAAGGGACGCGGTTGCATCCCTGATTCATTGGTTTTTCCCTAAATCATTGAAGATTCAGGTCGGCGGCGACAAATCGCATCTGGATCGCCAGTCCGACTCCGAGCATAGATGTCTATGCAATTGGATCGAGCTGACGCTTCAGTAAGCGAAGAAGCCACCACCCTGTATCTTCAAGGATGACGGGATTAGCCGCGGCTGGCGATTGGTGTCACTTCACGCGGCTCAACCCCGGTATATTCAGCACTTGGCCGAATAATCCGGTTATCTGCGCGTTGCTCCATCACGTGGGCTGCCCAGCCTGTTAAGCGTGAACACACAAAAATCGGCGTGAATAATTTGGTTGGGATGCCCATGTAGTTGTAGGCTGAAGCATGGAAAAAGTCAGCGTTACAAAACAATTTTTTCTCACGCCACATCACCGCTTCACAGCGCACTGACACATCGTATAACCGGCTATCGCCATTGGCAGCAGCTAATTTCTCTGACCAGGCTTTAATCACCGCGTTGCGTGGATCTGATTCAGCGTAAATGGCATGGCCAAAACCCATAATTTTGTCTTTACGCGCCAGCATGCCCATCAGGGTTTCTTCAGCATGATCTGGGTTTTGCATGTTTTCAATCAATTCCATCGCCGCTTCGTTGGCGCCACCATGAAGTGGTCCACGCAGTGAACCAATGGCACCGGTAATGCACGAGTGCATATCAGATAAAGTTGAAGCACAAACCCGGGCGGTAAAGGTTGAGGCATTAAACTCGTGCTCTGCGTACAGGATTAACGATGCTTGCATTACTGTAGTATGAAGTGCAGTTGGTTTTTCACCGTGTAACGTCCACAGGAATTGTTCTGCAATAGAGTCAGCATCGGTTTCAACATCGATACGCTTGCCGTGGTGGCTGAAGTTGTACCAATAGTTGATTAGACCCGGGAAAATCGCCAGCATGCGGTCAGTGGCATCTTGTTGCCCGGTGAAACTTTGCTCAGTTTCCAGATTGCCTAACATCGAACAACCGGTGCGCATCACATCCATTGGATGGGCTGCGGCAGGGATACGTTCCAGCACTTCTTTTAGTGCTTGTGGCAAGCTGCGCATGGCTTTAAGTTTGGTTTTATATGCAACCAGTTCTGACGCTGTTGGCAATTCACCTTTGAGGATTAAATAAGCGACTTCTTCAAATTCACAATGTGCCGCTAAATCCTTGACGTCATAACCACGGTAAGTCAGGCCAGAACCGGTTTGACCAACGGTTGAAAGTGCGGTTTTGCCAGCGATTTGTCCGCGTAATCCGGCGCCAGATAACTGTTTTGCATTTGCCATGGTGTCTCTCCACTTAAATTTTATGCCAGCAGCTAACGCCGGCGTTTGATGCGAAATTTTTAAAACACATGCAATGATGTGTTGAAAGATTCATTCTAAGCATCGGCAGGGCCAGAGGTTGCGGTCAACCTGCCGTTTTGTTTTCACGCTGTCGGTTATTTGTTTTTATTGTCGGCAAACAGCGCATCAAGCTTTTCTTCATAGCTGTGATAATTTAAAAAATCATAAAGTTCCATCCGGGTTTGCATGCTGTCGATCACTGCCTTTTGATCGCCCTGATCCAGGATGTTCTGATACACATTTAGCGCCGCTTTGTTCATCGCCCGGAACGCGCTTAATGGATACAACACCATTTTCACGCCGACATCAGCCAGTTCTTGTTTATTGAATAAAGGCGTCTGACCAAACTCGGTGATATTTGCCAGCACCGGCACTTTAATCACATCAGTGAAAGCCTGATATTGTTCAAGCGTATAAACAGCTTCAGCAAAAATTGCGTCAGCGCCCGCTTCAACACAGGCTTGCGCGCGTTCAATGGCAGCCTGCAAACCTTGTTGTTGCAGCGCATCGGTGCGCGCCATGATGAAAAAGTTTTCATCGGTTCTGGCATCCA
This sequence comes from Gammaproteobacteria bacterium, assembly GCA_018820995.1. Taxonomy (GTDB): domain Bacteria; phylum Pseudomonadota; class Gammaproteobacteria; order Enterobacterales; family Alteromonadaceae; genus Pararheinheimera. Next base: position 3,116 of record JAHJNE010000147.1, read on the forward strand.
CCGACGCTTTGACCCGATCGACCATCTCGCCTAAAGACACAATTTCTTTATTCGGACGGTGACCACAACGTTTTTGCATCACCTGATCTTCAATATGAAAACCGGCTGCGCCTGCGCGGGTCATTTCCTGCACGGTACGGGCAATATTAAATGCCCCGCCCCAACCAGTATCGGCATCAACTAACAACGGCACTGAAGTAGCGCCGGTAATGCGACGAATATCTTCACAAACATCATTCAGCGAGGTCATGCCTAAATCGGGTAACCCAAAAGAGGCATTGGCCACGCCGGCACCGGACAAATACAAAGCCTGGTGGCCAACCCGTTCGGCCATCATTGCGGTGTAGGCGTTAATAGTCCCGACTAATTGCAATGGATTATTTGCTGCAATAGCCTGACGTAATTTCAGACCGGCGCTATGAGTTGCCATGTTAATTCCCCTGTTGCTTAAAATGAGATTCGATATTGCGTCTGGATGCGCCGATATGGCGGCGCATCAGTAAATCGGCCAATTCACCATCACGATTGGCAATGGCATTGATAATAGCTTTATGTTCGTCAAATGCCCGCGACACCCGCGGGCCATTCATACCCAGCTGTACCCGGTACATCCGGACAATAAAATACAACTCGTCACATAATAGATTAATCAGATAAGGATTTTTGCTGCCCAAGATGACACGGTAGTGAAAGTCGACATCACCAGCTTCCTGATAATAACTCTCGCCTTCCCGGACTCGTTGCGACGACAAATGTTGATCGAGCAGTTGCTGGACTTCCGCAATTTCCTGATCGGTCATATGCTCAGCCGCTAAACGACAAGCAAGTCCTTCTAACGTTTCCCGTAGCTGATAAAGCGATACCAAACCCGCCACTGACAGTTTCACCACGCGGGCGCCTGAATTAGGAATGCGTTCAATAAGATGACAACGTTCAAGTCTGGCCAAAGCTTCGCGCAGCGGCGCGCGACTTAGATCAAAACGTCTTGCCAGTTCTGGCTCGGATATTTTGCTACCGGCAGGTATTTGCCCTTCGACAATAGCGCGTTGAATTTCCAACAATACGCGGTCAGCTGCGGTAACGGGATCTTTCCAGGTAGGACTCTGCATCACATTGTCGACAATTACAAAACATTTAGACACTTTTAGACTGAATTCTGGATATTGTCAAACACATTGTCGACATAACGACTGTTTTTACGATAATTATTCCATCGTCCCGGCAAAACAGCTGTAACAAATAAATTCCAATTTACCTAAATGCCTCCGCCAATATATTATTTTAAGAATATTTGTGAATACCTTGTCGTCATGAGTCTATTTTTTGGAATAAGACGATTTTCATCACGATCGGGCGCAACGCCATAGCTATCAAAGCATCATGGCTTTTGACGTGAACAAGCTGGGGATAACCATTGGATAACTTGGGTACAAGCTGGGACTAAATATACAGAAATTTAACTTTATCAACGTAATGTCGATGCACGATGATTTGGGCATTTTTTGTACGGTTGTCTACACTCAATTTATGTTGCACTGTTGTCGTATCACAGTGTCCCACCGGTAGCGCACGGCTCAGTTTCTGAGCCATTCCCCTAAGCCCAGAACAATGCGGATTGGTTCTGGGCTACTTTTATGTACTTAATTTATTTCTATTTTTACTAAAAGCATCATGCAACTGATCACACTACAAGACATCTCTTTGTGTTACACAATCAAGAGCAGAGGTCTATTTCAACCACGATTCACTAACGGGAATAACCGATAAAAATTTTCAGTACTTTGTCTGGCAATCGTCTGAAGATCTTCAGAACGTACTTCGGCAACAGCAGCAGCAACTGCACTGACATAGGCAGGTTGGTTGGTCTTTCCGCGAAATGGCACCGGTGATAAATAAGGCGAATCCGTTTCAATCAATAGTCGGTCAAGTGGCACTTGGCGGACAACGTCACGTAGCGCGTCGGCGTTGCGAAATGTCATGATGCCGGAGAATGAAATATAAAAACCTAAATCCAATGCCGCTTTAGCGGTCTCCCAATCTTCGGTGAAACAGTGCAATACCCCACTACAACGATCCGCCTGATACTGACGCATCAAGGCTAAAGTATCGGCTTTTGCATCACGGGTGTGAATGATCAGCGGTTTTTGCAACTCATTTGCCACTTCAATATGGCTAATAAAAGCCTCTTGCTGCAATTGTTTAGTATCTGGACTATAAAAATAATCCAGACCGGTTTCCCCTACTGCGACGACTTTGGGATCTGCAGCAAGTTGCAATAATAATGCGGCGTCGAGCACATCTTTTTGATGTAACGGATGTTCGCCACAGGACACTGACACCTGTGAATAGGGTGCAACCAGCGCTGCCATTGCTGGAAATTCTGCCAGACTTACCGAAACACACAGCATATGCTCAATCTGTTCATTTTTTGCATTTGCCAACACGGCCGGCAAATCCATCGCCAATTTTTCTAACTCCAATCGATCAAGATGACAATGAGAATCTACAAACAAAACAATCTCTCCGGCGTTCTAATTCAGTTGAATATGATGAATATTGGCTGCGTCACCGACAATGGCAAGCAGACGGTTTAAGTTGCACTCCATTTTTAAAGAGTACTACTTAAACAGCTTGCGACTACAACAGCGTAAAAATTATAAGGTATAAGAGGCTTCAGGTGAGTTTTGCAGACCACTGATTAACTTTTCGATTTTGTCGCGTAACAGCGATTTGTCATCAATAAAAGCCACACCAATTCCGGCGGGACTGTTGTTTTGCGCACCATGTGGTGTAATCCAGGCGACTTTCCCAGAAACAGTCACTGTTTCCAAAGCATCAGGAAGTGTCACTGACAGTGCCAGTGACTGGCCAATTTTATACTGGCGGGCAGTTCTGACAAATAAACCACCTTGTTTTAAAAAAGGCATAAAAGCGCGGTTTAATTCTTTTATATCAAGAAAATCCAAAGGTATTTCTTCCAATGATGCCTCCATCAGCGCAATAAACGCTGTACATCCAATAATAATGCGGTGAGCGCCAGAGATCTATTCTGCCCCAAAATTTGCTGTTCGTCACGGCACCATTGCGACAGACGCTGAAACAGCTGTTGGCAGTTGCGATTTTCATCCATTGTCGGCAGAAGTTGTCGTACAAACCAATATAAAATTGCAGTGGTTTCTGCTTGCGCCTCTAAAGTTTTCACCATTTGTGCGAGCGGGTAATTACCCTGAATAAAACGAGGTAACAATTGCAGTACCTGATCAATGTCTTCACTTTGACCAGACTCCAGCAATTGTAAGGCCCGAAGTGGCGCTCCGGCACAATAAGCTAGCAAATAAGGCGGAACCGGTTTATGGGTTTGCTGAACCAGCCATTGTTGTGCGGCCTGATCTGTTACAGGTGGAATCAGCCAACGCTGACAACGACTTAAAATAGTCGGTAACAGTTGTTGCTCATAGGCCGTTTGCAACAATAGAAAACTGTCTGCACCGGGTTCTTCCAGTGTCTTCAACAAAGCGTTGGCAGCCGCTTCGGTCATTTTATGTGCTTGTGGCAGTACCACCACACGCGCCCCGCCTTGTTGAGGTGTGCCTTGCATAAATTGGCTCAGCTCACGCACTGCATCAACCCCAATACTGCCCTCAGCAGGTAATTGCAGCAAATCCGGATGATGACCGGCGTCAACCAACAAGCAACTTTTACAGTGACCACAAGCAGCATCAGTAAATGGTTGCACACACAGTAACTGCTTGGCTAAATGTGCTGCGACCAAGTGTTTACCCACGCCATTCGGGCCGGTAAATAACAACGCATGATGCAACTGACCATTTTGTGCCAATTGGCCCAAATGTAATTGCACGGGTTCCAGCCAACTTAATGTCACAGTGCGGCAGCCTCTAACGCATCGATAAGTTGCTGTTGCACTTCGGCGACAGTACGACTGGCGTCAATAATAGCGATGTTTGGCTCTGAATTGGCGATTTGTAGATATCTGGCTCGGGTCCGCTGAAAAAAAGCCAGCTGTTCTTGCTCAATACGATCAAGTTCGCCACGAGCCCTTGCCCGCTCTAAGCCAATCACCGGATCAATATCCAGATACAAGGTAAAATCTGGACGGGTGTTGCCTAAGACAGCATGCCGGATACAGTCAATCAGCTGACTGTCGATCATACGACCGCCGCCCTGATAGGCCCGGGAGGACAAATCATGCCTATCAGCAAGTACCCAATGACCTTCTGCCAGCGCCGGTCGGATCACCTGACTGAGCAACTGGACTCTGGCAGCATACATCAACAACAATTCGGTTTCTGGCGCTACAGTTTCACTTTGAACTGTTTTCACTAAGGTTCTGATTTGTTCAGCCAGTGGTGTTCCCCCAGGTTCCCGGGTTTGCACAACGTGATGACCACGAACATCCAGCCATTGGCGGACGGTGCTGATAGCGGTAGTTTTACCTGCGCCTTCGAGGCCCTCAATGACAATAAAACGACCTGATTTCATGGTTTTTTCCCAAAAATATATTGCTGCACTGCGCGATTATGCTCTGCCAGTGACGCTGAAAACTGATGGCTACCATCGCCTTTTGCGACAAAATAAAGTTTGTCGCTGACCAATGGATTTGCAGCAGCCTGCAGCGAAGTAGCGCTGACCAATGCAATAGGACCAGGCGGTAAACCAAAGTGGACATAAGTATTGTATAAATGCGGATCTTTTAAATGTGCTCTGGTGATGTCGCCTTGATACCGATCGCCTAAACCGTAAATCACAGTCGGATCGGTTTGCAATTTCATCCGCTTTGATAATCGATTAATAAACACCGAAGCAATAAGAGGTTTCTCAGCCAACACACCCGTTTCTTTTTCAATAATAGAGGCCAAAATCAACAGCTGATAAGGCGTCGTAAAAGGGACAGTACTATCACGTTGCAGCCACACACGATCCAGTTGCTGCATCAACGACCGATGTGCCCGACGATACACATCGGATGCTTTACTGTGCGCTGTATAAAAATAGGTTTCCGGGAAAAATAATGCCTCCAGATTTGGTGGCGGCGGACCCCATTCAACAGGCCAACTAACGAGTTGCTGCAATGCGTCCGGATCCTGTAAATCATTTTGTAAATAAGGCGCGTTCGTCAATGCTTTCAAGCTTTGCTTTAGCGTCTCACCTTCGCGCAGCATAAAGCTAAATTGGGCCACTTTGCCACTTCGAAATAATGCCAATTGGTTCAGGAGCAAATCAGGTTGTACCCGATACACACCAGCTTTTACCGCCCGTAATTCAGGCTGTAACAGGCTTAACACTTTCAATTGAAAACATTGTGACTTGCTCAATAATTGTTGCTGTTGCCACTGCTGACACAGGCCAGACAACGAGCGCCCAGCGGGTAAATCATAATAAGGGCCGCTTAAAGCCAACTTCGTTTGCTTGAATTGTTGTATGTGATTCGATGCACCCAAAGCCACAACCGCTATAACCATTAACAGCACAAATAACTTTTTTAGCATGACTTCTTACCTGCCAAAAATGGCACTAATTGTTGAATAGGTCTGACTGCATCGAGATTTAATTGCCGTGCTAGAAATTGACGTACCGGCACCACACCCATCAGCGCATTTGTCGCGAACATAGCCGTGGCTTGCTCCAGATCCTGCAGCGAATAATAACCTTCAATAACATTGATATGTTGCAACACCCACTGGCGCATCACACCAGCAACGCCCGCTTGGTCAAGTTTTGGTGTGCACCACTGGTTATTGATTAAAAAAAACAGATTGGCTGCACAAAGTTCTGTCACTCTACCTTGGTGATCACAGACCAGTAAATCGTCAAATTCACTGGCGTCCGCCTCAGCCTTGAGCAACACAGTTTCAAGGCGACTATTATGCTTGATCCCGGCAAGTCGTGGCTGTGTAGATAACTGCATTGCTGCGACACCTAGCTGTAGACCAGATTGTCGAATAGGTTGGTAATCGGGGACTGCACTACTACTAATGTAGACTAACGGCAGATCAAAGCCGGCGGGACTATAACCGCGCCCCCCCTGACCACGACTAATCAACACTTTGATAACCTGATCAGATGACGTAATTGCCTGCTCTGCCAGTTGTTTTACTTCTTGTTCAACCAGTGGCGGCATCCCTAGTCGTTGCAACGACAATACCAGTCGCTGCCAATGTAAATCCCACAATACCAAGCAAGAGTCAGCCACCAAGATAGTGGTAAAGACACCGTCGCCGTACTGAAAACTGCGATCAGAAACAGTAGGTTGAAGCACCAGCATGCCTTATCCGGACAAAAAAAGGCAGTATGCCTGAAATTTCCCGAGCTGAAAATGACAACGCCGCCTTGCATAGCAAAGCGGCGTTTATATCGACGACAGCGACAAAATGGAACGAGCGCACCAGTCACAACAAAAGGTCGTTAAACCCAATGCGTGCTATTAAACTTTGCGAAACAACACTGAGCCGTTCGTACCACCAAAGCCAAATGAATTACAAAGTGCGTATTCCATTGAAACCTGCCGAGATTCGTGTGGCACATAATCCAAATCACAACCTTCGTCTGGGTTATCAAGGTTGATGGTTGGCGTCACGACCTGATCCTGTAACGACAAAATAGTAATGATTGATTCGACAGAACCTGCGGCACCTAACAAGTGACCCATCATTGACTTGCTGGAGCTGACCATCAATTTGTCGGTGGAACCTGCAAACACCTTTTTAATCGCCTGAGTTTCAGCAATATCACCCGCTGGCGTCGATGTGCCATGCGCGTTGATATAACTGACCTGATCGGCAGAAACTCCGGCATCACGCAAGGCGTTTGCCATGGCGTTCGCTCCACCACGACCGTCTTCTGGCGGCGACGTCATATGATAGGCATCCCCGCTCATCCCAAAACCAACCAATTCTGCGTAAATTTTTGCGCCACGGGCCTTGGCATGCTCATATTCTTCGAGCATCACTACACCAGCACCATCACCCAGCACAAAACCATCACGGTCTTTATCCCAAGGACGACTGGCTTGTTGTGGTGCGTCATTGCGAGTCGATAATGCACGGGCAGCGCCAAAGCCTCCCATGCCTAATGTTGTTGATGCTTTTTCAGCACCACCGGCTAACATCGCATCGGCGTCACCATAAACAATCATCCGCGCTGCATGACCAATGTTGTGCACGCCAGTAGTACAAGCCGTCACAATACTAATGTTTGGTCCTTGCAGACCAAGCATAATGGAGAGATGTCCGGCAATCATATTGATGATGGTCGAAGGCACAAAAAATGGAGATAACTTACGAGGTCCACTGGCGAGTAACTTTTCGTGGTTCTCTTCAATTAAACCAAGACCACCAATACCTGAACCAATGGCGGCGCCAATCCGACCGGCATTTTCTTCGGTGACTTCCAGGCCAGAATCACGGAATGCCTGAATGCCGGCTGCAACGCCATACTGAATGAACAAGTCCATTTTCCGGGCTTCTTTTACCGGAAAAAACGACTCGACCGCAAAATCTTTAATCAAACCGGCAAACTTAGTTGTATAAGCTTCGGTATTAAAATGGGTAATCAGGCCAATGCCACTTTTTGCTTGCTGCAAGCCCTGCCAGGTCGACGTAACGTCGTTCCCTAATGGCGTCAGCATACCCAATCCAGTTACCACGACTCGACGTTTCGTCACATTGTCCTCCGCAAGGAAATTTACTTTCTCTGCTTTACAGCATCAAACCAAGATTAGATCAAAGGTTTGAGTATGCCAGAAATGAAAACGGGTAGCTTAGCTACCCGTCTGCATTGCGCATTGCTTATTCAGCATGCGCCTTGATGTAGTCGATAGCAGATTGCACCGTAGTGATTTTTTCTGCTTCTTCATCAGGAATTTCGGTATCGAATTCTTCTTCAAGCGCCATGACCAGTTCAACTGTGTCTAAAGAGTCAGCGCCTAAGTCATCAACAAAAGAAGCTTCGTGTTTTACGTCTTCTTCTTTAACGCCTAACTGCTCAATGATAATTTTCTTAACGCGTTCTTCGATGTTGCTCATCTTTTCTTCCTTTTTCTCATATAAATCGCAACAATTCGTGCAATTTTGTGTGGCGGCTAGTTTAGTGTTAAGCGCAGTTCGTTGCAAGCAATGCACAAGGCATTTCCTGCTGGTCGAACCTGATTCGCTTAAACCATATACATGCCACCGTTAACATGAATCGTTTCACCGGTGATGTAAGCCGCCTGGCGTGATGCCAGAAAGGCGACTGTTGCCGCAATTTCTTCAGGCTGACCCAGACGATTCGCCGGTACCTGACCAAAGATTGCTTGCTTTTGCTCATCTGAAAGATCTTTGGTCATATCAGTATCAATAAAACCAGGAGCAATTGCGTTGACAGTTATACCACGAGACGCCACTTCTTTCGCAAGAGATTTTGTAAAACCAAGTACACCAGCTTTCGCCGCAGCATAATTAGTCTGACCTGCGTTACCCATTGATCCCACTACAGAACCAATAGTGATAATCCGGCCACAACGCTTTTTCATCATGCTACGAAGCACCGCTTTACTCATCCGGAATACTGAGGTCAAGTTGGTTTGCATAATGTCAAACCACTCTTCGTCTTTCATCCGCATCAATAAATTGTCGCGAGTGATGCCGGCATTGTTGATTAAAATATCAATCTCGCCAAAATTGGCTTTAATCGTCTCTAAACATTGCTCAATCGACTCGGTATTGGCAACATCCAACACCAGTCCTTGACCAGCACCCAGATACTCTGAAATAGCCGCAGCACCTTTTTCGGTGGTCGCGGTACCAATCACTTTGGCGCCTAAAGCTGCCAATTGTTCAGCAATAGCCCGACCAATACCACGACTGGCACCCGTCACTAATGCCACCTGGCCTTCCAGGGAAATAAAAGCAGTCATAAAATTCCTTGCATATCAGCTGGCTGGATTCAGCGCATTATTAAGAGAACTCAGATCGTTGACCGATCCGGTATTGAGGTTTTTATCAATCCGCTTAATCAAACCAGATAGTACTTTACCAGCACCGATTTCAATAACGTCAGTGACGCCTTGTGCAGCCAGCCATTCGATACTTTCAGTCCAACGTACAGGACTAAATAACTGTCGAACCAATGCATCTTTCATCACGCTTTGTTCGGTCGCAATAGCGACATCAACATTATTGACTACTGGTATGACAGTTGGATGAAAATCAAGTCCGGCCAGATCAACCGCTAACTTATCAGCCGCTGGTTTCATCAAAGCACAATGGGACGGCACGCTGACAGGTAACGGCAACGCCCGTTTTGCGCCATATGATTTGCATAATTCACCAGCCCGCTCTACGGCCGCTTTATTGCCTGCAATTACCACTTGACCAGGTGAGTTGAAGTTCACCGGAGAGACCACTTCCCCCTGCGCTGCTTCTTCACAAGCTTTGGCGATAAGAGCGTCTTCCAAGCCAATAATCGCTTGCATCGCACCAGTGCCAGCAGGCACTGCGGTTTGCATATACTGGCCACGCTTTTCAACCAATTGCACTGCATCACTCAGAGTCAATGCACCGCTGCAGACCAAGGCTGAATACTCACCTAATGAATGGCCGGCCATAAAATCAGGTGTTGCACCACCTTGTTGTTGCCATAAACGCCAGATAGCAACAGATGCCGTCAATAAAGCTGGCTGAGTCCGATGTGTTTCATTAAGTTCGGCTTCAGGGCCATTCGCAACCAAGGCCCACAAGTCATAACCTAACGCTTTTGAAGCTTCGCTGAAAGTGTCACGAACGATTGCAAACTCATTATAAAGTTCGCTAACCATACCGACAGTTTGAGAACCTTGTCCTGGAAATACCAATGCAAGTTTAGTCATCTATTTACTCACTTAGTCATCAATGCTTAGTACTTCACCAGGGCAGAAGCCCATGCAAAGCCACCGCCAAATGCTTCTAATAATAAAGTCTGCCCGCGTTTGATTCGGCCATCTCGCACCGCTTCATCAAGTGCTGTCGGCACTGTTGCAGCCGAAGTATTGCCATAACGGTCCAGGTTAATCACCACTTGATCCATCGACATATCCAGTTTGCGGGCGACTGCGGAAATAATCCGTAAATTGGCCTGATGCGGTACCAGCCAGTCTATTTGCGATTTCTGCAGGTTATTTGCCGCTAGGGTTTGTTCAACCACTTCTGATAATTTATTGACCGCAACTTTGAATACATCATTGCCCTTCATCACACCCCAGCTGTTGTGGATGGATTGATCATCACCACGACGTGGGTTGTTGACATAAAGCAGCTCGGAATATTTGCCATCGGAATGAATATGTGTCGATAGAATGCCTGGTTCTTCTGATGCCTCGATGATGACAGCGCCTGCTGCATCACCAAATAAAATCACCATACTGCGATCTTCCGGGCTAATCAGTTGTGACAGGCAGTCTGCCCCAATGACCAACACCCGTTTTGCCATACCACCTTTAACATACTGATCCGCAATACTTAAGGCATAACAAAAACCGGCACATGCAGCTGAGATGTCAAAAGCGGGAATATTCGGAATATCAAGTTCTCGCTGTACTTCGCAGGCTGAACTTGGTAATGCGCGCGAACCACTCGTGGTTGCGAGCACAATCATATCAATGGTGTTTTTATCAATACCGGCAGCTTCAATAGCTTTAAGTGCAGCTTGTGTACTCATGGTCGCAACGGTTTCATGTTCACCGATGATCCGGCGTTCACGAATACCAGTGCGTTCAATGATCCATTCGTCAGTGGTTTCTACCATGCTCTCTAAATCAGCATTGGTACGGACTTGCGCCGGGAAATAACTGCCGGTGCCTATAATGCGTGAATACATGGGGACCTACGCTTTATCGATTAATACGTGTTCCAACCGGTCTTTTATTTTTGCGGGCACCTGGCGTTCAACCTCGCGCACCGCCTGCCGGATGGCACTTAGAAATGCTTCTTTGGTCGCATTTCCATGGCTTTTAACTACAATTCCGCGCAATCCTATCAGACTCGCACCGTTATAGTGGTCGGGGTTCACGCCAGATCCGATACTTTTTAGTAAAGGTTTAATCATCCAGCCGAATAAATGCGCAGACATACTGTTTTTCAGCGCATTTTCGAAGCGTTTCATAATGAGTTTGGCAACACCTTCGCAGGTTTTAAGCGCCACATTGCCGACAAAACCGTCACATACAATGACGTCGGCTTTGCCAGAAAAGATGTCGTTTCCTTCGATATAACCAATATAATTGATATCGGAACACTCAGACAATAATAATGAAGTGCGTTTAATTTGATCTGAGCCTTTGATTTCCTCTTCACCCATATTGAGTAAAGCCACTTTCGGCCGGTGGATACCTTCAACTTCTTCGGCCATCACGGCGCCCATGACGGCAAACTGAAACAAAGTATCAGAATCGCAGTTTACGGTAGCACCAAGATCAAGCATAAACACCGGGCTACCAACAGTGGTCGGTAACGCACTAATTAAGGCTGGACGTTCGACACCACCCAGCATCTTCAAGACAAAATGTGCCATTGCAATCAGGGCGCCGGTATTACCAGCACTGACACAAGCTTGCACTTGTTGCTTATCGACCAGATCCAAGGCAACACGCATCGATGAATCACGTTTATTACGAAGTGCGACGGATGGGCGGTCTGTCATCAAAACTTGTTGGGATGCGTGTTTAAAACTGATTTGTGGATGGTCGACAAGACCAGCATCGGAAATATAAGGCTGTAATAAATCAGTGTCGCCGCAAAGGACTAAATCAAGAAATGGGAATTCTTCCACTGCAGCGAGCGCTGCGGGGATAGTAGACAGGGGGCCATGATCGCCCCCCATCATATCTAAAGCTATTTTAAGACGTTCTGGTTGCAACGAGTGCACCGCGACTTATTTAACTTTACGACCTTTATAGAAACCGTCGGCAGTGATGTGGTGACGACGATGTGTTTCACCGGTAGTAGCGTCGACTGACAGCGTTGGGCCAGTCAGAGCGTCGTGTGAACGACGCATGTCACGCCGGGCGCGAGATTTTTTGTTCTGTTGTACAGCCATTGCTATTCTCCTAAAGTCACTTTTTCTTTAATTCTTGCAATATTGCAAATGGGTTCGGTTTTTCTGGTTCCGGCTCTATATGCCCGAAGCTCGTCTGCAACTTTGCTGGATCACATTGATCAACATCATGCATCGGGAACAACGGTAAAGCCAGAATTAATTCGTCCTCAACCAATTGCCTCAAGTTAACTTCGCCGTGTTCGTTTTTCTCAATCACGTCGTAGCGTTCCGGAATTTCATCGTGAGCCGAATCGTCCCCTTTAACAGGGGTATATGCAAAGCTGCTGTCAATCGTCAGCGACATTTCGTCACCGCACCTTTCACAGGTCAAACTGACAGTACAGTGAGCTTCGCCTGATATATAGACTAAGCCTTGCTCGTCGGTTCCGCAATCTATGACTGCAGTAACATCACCTTCCTTGACCAACAATGACTCGGTAAAACGCGTCAGCGTGTTCATTGGAATGATCCCTTCGAAACTGAGCCTTTTCTGCGCAGTACGGATTGGATCGATAGTGATTGGGATTTTTAGCTTTTGCATAAGGCGCGCATCATATAGATCAAGGTCTGTACTGTCAAAGGGTTGATCACGGTTTTGCTAATTTTTCACGCGCGAAAGGCTAAAAATATCAGTATAGTGGCGTCAATCAATCGGAAAATTCTTGCTCATATTATGTAGTGGAGTTCTTTATGCCTGCAAATCTCTGGTTAGCATCTACCTCTGTGTATCGAAAAGCATTGCTCGAAAAACTGACCCCAAACTTTCAGACAGCAAAACCGCAGGTTGATGAAACTGCCTTACCAGATGAAACAGCTATACATTTAGTAGAGCGGTTAGCGATTGCAAAGGCAAAAGCAGTTGCCAATGGACTAAATCAAGGCTTGGTGATTGGTTCCGACCAAGTCGCATTGTTTGACAATGAAATTCTCGGCAAGCCGCACACCGTTGAAAACGCCTTTGTACAATTAAAAAAATTTAGTGGCCACAAAGTCAC
>JAHJNE010000148.1 GCA_018820995.1 Gammaproteobacteria bacterium
GCATGACCAAACCATCCAGCTAACAGAGTTACTTAAGACTCAACAGGTTTTGCTGTATTTTTATCCAAAAGCCATGACACCAGGCTGCACAGTCCAAGCTTGCGCCCTGCGCGACCACCACAGCGAATTCGAAGCAAAAGGTGTCGCTGTGGTCGGCATCAGTACCGATCAAGTAAAAAGCCTGGCTAAATTTGCACTGCGTGACCAACTTAACTTCACGCTACTGGCTGATCCCGAGCATCAAGTTGCCGAAGCTTTTGGCGTCTGGGGTGAGAAAAAATTTATGGGGAAAGTGTACGATGGCATTCACCGCACTAGCTTTTTGATTGGCACGGACGGTCTGATTAAGCAGGTTTATCAGAGCTTTAAAACCAGCAACCATCATGAAGTCGTGCTAAAGTCTCTGCCATAAACCGCCAGCATTTCGATGGTCTATTTTCACTGGCGGCATCATCAGGAGAATCGACCATGAAATTATTTTTTTCGCCAGCAGCTTGTTCTCTGGCATCTCATATTGCATTACTGGAAGCTGGCCTAAAATTTACCGCCGTGAAAGTTGATTTACGCCATAAAACGCTGGCTGACGGCAGTGATTACCGAGGCATTAACCCCCTGGGTTGTGTGCCAGCTTTGCAATTAAAGAACGGTGAAGTGCTGACCGAAGGTCCGGCAATTTTACAATATATTGCCGATCAAGCTCCCGCGAGTAACTTGGCTCCGGCAAATGGCAGCTTTGCAAGGTACAAACTGCAAAGCTGGCTGAATTTTATTGCTACTGAACTGCACAAAAACTTCACGCCTTTATTTGACCCTACAACCGTTGAAGCGGCCAAATTGTCGGCTCAACAAAAACTGACCCAACGTTTTAGCTACCTCGACCAGCAACTCGGCGCACTACAATATCTGGTCGGCGATTATTTCACCATTGCCGATGCCTATCTGTTTACTGTGTCAGGCTGGGCTAAATTCGTGAAGTTCGACCTCACACCCTATCCAAATTTATTGCGTTATGTGGCTCGCTGCAATTTACGACCAGCAGTTCTAGCCGCAATGGCCGCCGAAGGCCTGTAATCCAAAGGAGCATAACTTGATGACCCGACTTCATTTATCCGCCGCGCTAATTGCATTCACATTGCCTTTTACCGCAGCTGCAGAGCCTGCTTTTTTGCAGACTGAAAAACACGCTGTGAAAATAGAAACTATCGCCAAAGGGCTTTCGCATCCCTGGGGACTGGCTTTTTTACCTGATGGCCGTTTATTGGTCACCGAACGTGACGGCCAGTTGCGTTATGTTGCAGCAGGCAAACTAAGTGCACCGATCAGTGGATTGCCCGCGCTGGCCGTTGGTGGTCAGGGTGGTTTGCTCGATGTAATACTTGATAAAGATTTTGCCAGCAATCAGAAAATTTATCTGAGTTACTCTGAGCCTGGCACCAATGACACTAACAGTACGGCAGTGATGCAAGCGACTTTGAGTGGCGATAGCCTGAAAGAGACCAAAGTTATATTTAGCCAACAACCAAAATATAATAGTAAATATCATTTTGGTGGACGACTGGTTCAAGAGGCCAATGGCAATTTGTTTGTCACCTTGGGTGATCGCGGCAGTCGACGTGAAGATGTACAACCTTTGACGACAGATATCGGCAAAGTCGTTCGCATCACAAGTACTGGGGAACCCGTCAGCGACAATCCTTTTGTTGCACAAGCAGATGCTAAAAAAGAAATCTGGTCATTTGGCCATCGGAATGTTCAAGGTGCGACGCTTGATAGCAGCGGCCGGCTCTGGACACATGAACACGGGCCGCAGGGCGGTGACGAAATAAATATTACCAAAGCCGGTCTTAACTACGGCTGGCCACTCATTACCTATGGTGAAGAATACGGTGGAGGTGTGATTGGTAAAACGGCGGCTGCTGGTCTGGAGCAACCACTTCACTATTGGGTACCGTCTATTGCGCCGAGTGGGATGAGTTTTTATCAGAGTGCTCTATTTAGCGGCTGGCAACAGAATTTACTGGTCGGCTCATTAAAATTCGGTCAGTTAGTTCGGCTGGAAATCAAAGATGACAAAGTCAGTCATGAAGAACGTATCCGCATTGGCAGTCGGATCCGTGATGTCAAAGTCCATCCGGATGGCAGCGTTTATCTGCTCACCGACGAAGACAATGGTTCGATTTTACGTATTACTCCGATGAAATAACTTTGGATCCGCCGGCCTTCCCGTCGGCGGAGTACCCTGATGCCTGTAAAATTTTCTTTTAAAGTGTCTGTGGTTATCGCCATAGCATTGATCTGTGGCCCGACGCTGGCGGCGACTGTCGAGCCATCAATCGTCGGCTCTCAATCTACATCAGATCCAAGCGTGTATAACGCCGATTTATTACCTGTTGAGCAGCCAGAAACGGTCATCGTTAAAAGCGGTATCATCGCTGATGGTGACAACGGCATTGAACGATTGGTGGTGACTGCAGCACAACAGCAAAGACCCTGGCTTAGTAGCAGCGCCGCGATCAACAGTCGCGATTTTAGCAACGACGCTCCAGCCCTTGATATAGCGTCCCTTCTACAAGGTTTACCTGGCGTTCAAGCTGACCAACGCGCAAATTTCGCGCAAGACAGCCGGATCAGTTTACGTGGTTTTGGTAGTCGCAGTAGTTTTGGTGTGCGTGGCATCGAAGTACTGCTGGACGGCGTGCCATGGTCAACCGCTGATGGCCAAAGTCAGCCCGGGAGCATGATGCTGTCCCAACTCGCTGGGGTTGAAGTGCTGCGTGGCCCATTTGCTGCGCTTTATGGCAATTCGGCCGGTGGCGTGCTGGCGTTAAAAAGTAAACCTATCACACCCGCGGCAATCCGCTTCCAGCAATTGTCAGGTAACCTGCTGCAACAGCAACAACTGCAAATCAGCAGCGGTCAAACTGAGCTTTCATTGCAACAACTGAAACATCAAGGATTCCGGCAACATAATAGCGCAGAAAAACGTCAGGCTAGCCTGCGACAATTTGCTGAAGTGACGGAAAACCTGAAACTGAATTGGCGCTACGATTGGTCGGATGATCCATTATTGGAAGATCCGCAAGGTCTGACACAGACCGACTGGCAACAAGATCCCAGGCAAACTGCGGCTGTTGCGACGATCTTTAATAGCCAGAAAAACACAGCTCAGCGCCAACTGAGTGTTCAGCTCGAACCTTTGTCAGGAGACTGGCAACTTGCTGGCTGGCATGGGCAACGAGATATTCAGCAATTACTGGCGTTCAGTGGCGATGCTATTAGTTCTGCCGGTGGTGTCGTCAACCTAAACCGGCATTTTTTTGGAGTGAAAGGACAGCAGCAATTTGAGCTTGGCGCCTGGTGGCTGCAGTATTCTGCGCAATTTGAACAACACACCGATCAGCGCAAGGGTTATGTGAATCAACGGGGCAGTATAGGCGACTTACGCCGCGACGAGACAGGTCAAGTTCAAAGTACTGAATTGGCATTTCGCAGTGAATATGTATCTGCGAGTCGTTGGCGACTCAGCGCCGGCGCCAGACTGAGCCAGCTGAAATTTTCGGTCACAGATTATTTTATCCAACCAGGAAACCCGGATGACAGTGGCCAAAAGACGACTGAACAGCCCACCTTTGCCTTGGGTCTTAGTTATCCGCTGCGACCAGATCTGAGCTGGAGCTTGAATATAGGTCAGGGCTTTGAATCACCAACTCTGACAGAAATGGCCTATCAACGCATTGGCAGCGGCCTTAATCTGGCACTAAAAGCCGCGCGTAATCGCCAAATAGAATCCGGCATTAAATATCAAACCACGGCCATTCAGGCCTCGGTGGATCTGTTTTATATTCAAAGCTCAGATGAGTTGGTTGTTGATCAGTCCGTTGGCGGACGTACCAGCTATCGTAATGCAGCCAGCAGCAACCGGCATGGATTGGAACTATTTTGGCAGCAGCAGTTCAATGATAGCTGGCGACATCGTTTCAGTAGTACCCTACTCGCCAGTCAATTCGAAACACAAGCCAATCTTAACCGCGAGTTGCCCGGCGTTGCACCGGTGCAGCATGACTGGCTGTTGGAATATCGCCCCTGGCAAGATGAGCGTTGGTTATTGCAGTCGCAACTTAGCTATCGTGGCAAACTTTGGGTCGATGATGCGAATAGTTTAAGCGCGCCCGCAGTGACATTGCTGCAGCTAGATAGTCGTTGGCGGCTTGACTTATCACAAAGTCAGTGGCAATTCTGGATAAGTCTGGAAAATGCCTTCGATAAAAAATACGTCGGTGCTGTCGTGGTGAATCAAGCAAACGGCC
>JAHJNE010000149.1 GCA_018820995.1 Gammaproteobacteria bacterium
AGCGCGCCGGTCGGGCCGGTCGGTTAAGTGCGGGTCTGTGTTATCGGATTGATACCGCAGAAAAATGGGCACGACGACCAGCCTTTACCCAGCCTGATATTTTGCAGGCCGATTTATTGGCGCTGCGGCTGGAAATTGCAGGTTGGGGTTGTCAGGTGGCAGATTTGTTCTGGCTAGACGCACCACCTGCCGCGCAGTTACAAGCCGCTGAGCAATGTTTGCGTTGGTTGGGAGCCTTAGATAAGCAAAATCAACTCACCGGGCATGGCAAAGCGATGCTTAAGTTGCCAACCGAGCCGCGGCTAGCATCCATGTTATTGCATGCGCGCCGTTTTGAAACGGAAGGCTACCAAGGCGCTGTCGCATTGGCGGCTTGGCTCACGGTATTACTTGAACAAAATCGCCGTTTTGATGGCAGCGATGTGCTGCCACAGCTAGCGCAGTTACGCTCAGGTCCAGCGCGACATCAGGCCCAGCAACAAGTGCGGCAGCTGTTGCAAGCATTAGGTTGCAGTAAAGATATGCTGCATGCTTCTTGGCCGGAGCAAATCACTGGGTTATTGCTCAGCCATGCGTTTGCCGATCGGATTGCCCAGCAACGCGGGCAGGGATACTTATTAGCGAACGGCACGGGTGCAGTCTTACCACCGGATGATGCGTTGGCGCATAGCCCTTATCTGGTGGTTTCCGACTTACGATTAGTGGGTAACAATGCCTGGATTAGCGCCGCCGCAGCCATTTCGGTAGATGCTTTAGTGCAGGAATGGCAACCCCAGATCAACACGATTAAACATTTTGCCTTTGACGAAAACTCCGGTCGCTTCCTGGCAGAAGAACGTCAGCAATTCGGCGCTTTGATCCTGAAACGCAAAAACCTGAGTCAAAATTTGAGTGTTGTTGAGCGCAGCGCTGCCTGGCTGGATTATCTGTCGAAGAAAGGTATACAGCTATTAGAGTGGACCGAGTCAGTGTGCAATTTACAACATCGGCTGGCTGTGGCTCGCACCCTGCAACCTGATGCTGGCTGGCCCGATCTATCACAGGCAACGTTAAGTGACACAATGGAACAGTGGCTGGCACCTTTTCTGGCAAACATCAGTTCGATGACTCAGTTACAAAAACTCGATCTGTATCCGCTGTTGTGGCAGCAGCTGAACTATCAGCAACAGCAGCAATTAAACAGTTTGTTGCCAGCCAGCTGGCGTTCAGTGTTAGGCACCGATATTAAGCTCTGTTATCAGGCGGATGGTCAGGTGGAACTGGCCATTCGGATCCAGGAAATGTTTGGCCAGAGCACTACACCTTGTGTGGGTCAAGGCGCACTTCCGGTGATTGTGACTCTATTGTCCCCAAACCGGCAGCCGTTACAAAAAACCAGAGATTTGGCCAGTTTCTGGAAAAATGCTTATCAAGACGTTAAGAAAGAAATGAAAGGCCGTTATCCTAAACATTATTGGCCCGATGATCCGCTTCAAGCGATGCCAACCAACAAAACCAAAAAAGCGATGCAAAAATGACTGTCAGAAAACCCCGAACGAAAAAGACTCCTGCGATCAAACCCTGGTATCACAGTATTGCTTGGTTTTGTTTAAAAGCCGGTTTGGTGTTGGCACTGACCTTATTTATCTACCTTATTTACCTCGATAGTAAAATCACTACGTTATTTTCAGGGCAAAAGTGGCAAATTCCCGCCCAGCTGTATAGCCGGTCGCTTGAACTTGCTGCTGGTAAACATTTGTCGCAGGCGCAAATGCTGGACGAACTGCAACGGCTGCAATACCGCCCCGACTCACGGTTAAACGGCCCGGGTCAATATCATGTCAATGGCCAGACGGTATCAGTGTACCGCCGTGCATTTGATTTCCCCAGTGGTCATCAGGTGGCAACCTTGCTGCATGTTGGTTTTGCCGGTGAATTTGTGCAAAGTTTACAGACGGGTCGTAACCGTAAAGCACTGACCAATGCGCAATTAGAACCTCAGATGTTGCAGCATTTAGTGGCGGCTGAGCAGGAAGACCGGGAATTGCTGGTACTAGACCAAGTACCAAGAACGATCAGAGACACTTTGTTGTTGGTTGAAGATCGGGATTTTTATACCCACCACGGTGTCTCCGTCTGGTCGGTGTTAAGGGCTTTTTGGGCCAACTTACTTGCTGGAAAAACGGTGCAGGGCGGTTCGACGCTGACTCAGCAGCTGGCAAAAAATATGTATACCAATCAACAGCGCACTTATTTCAGGAAGGTGAATGAAGCACTAATTGCGTTGGTTCTGGATTATCGCTATAGCAAAGATCAAATACTGGAAGCTTACCTCAATGAAATTTCGCTAGGCCAATTTAAGGCCAATCCAGTTCACGGCCTTGGTCTTGGCAGTAAGTTGTATTTTGGCAAACCGCTGGCTGAACTGCGCCCGCATGAATATGCATTGTTAATTGCCATAATTAAAGGCCCTTCCTACTACGATCCCCGTCGTTATCCAAAGCGGGCTGAAGATCGCCGCGACTTAATCCTTGGCATCATGCGCGATCACGGTTTACTAGATCAGGCGCAATGGTTTGCGGCGACCAGTCAGGCGTTGGATGTGATCCCGTTAGGTGATCATCTTAAAGGCCGTTTCCCGGCTTATATCGACAAAGTCCGTCAAGAATTACGTGAACTGGTACAAGATAAAACCCAACTGCAAAACGGCATTCGGGTTTTTACCTATTTTGATCCGATGGCACAAAATGCTGCTGAGCAAGCAGTATTGCAACGACTTGAAAAACTAGATCCTTCCATTGAAGCTGCCGTGGTCGCGACGGACTATCAGCAAGGCGCGTTAACGGCTATCGTCGGCGGGCGCAATACTACTTTTGCCGGTTACAACAGGGCTATTTCGGCCAGGCGTCAGATTGGCAGTATTATCAAACCGGTGGTCTTTTTGACGGCACTGGCGCAGCCGCAACGTTTTCATTTGGGCTCGGTGCTGTCGGATACGCCTTTGACTTTAAAAAGTGGCAGCCGCAATTGGTCGCCACTCAATTACGATAAAAAGTTTCGTGGTAATGTCAGTCTAATTAGCGCACTCAGTGAATCGCTTAATGTGCCTACTGTCAGACTAGGCTTGCAACTTGGTTTGCCGGCGCTTCAAAAAAATCTG
>JAHJNE010000150.1 GCA_018820995.1 Gammaproteobacteria bacterium
ACCTTTTGAATCATACAAATATTGCACTGCAGCTGGCCCCCGATTGCCCGCCAACTGGCCCTTGCCATCGTAAAAGTGGGTCCACTCACGACGACGACCATCAGCGGAGTAGCTGAATTGAATTTCTGCAATAAGCTGTTTTTCCGCGTTAAATTCGCGGACCTTCTCTAAGTTGCCAAAGTGGTCATATTGGTTAGTGGTAAGACTGGCCATGCCAACTAAAGCCTTGTCACTGCCGTCAATACTAAAGCCTCGCAACGCAATTTTATTGCCTCGTTCGTCATATAAATGCTCACCAATCGCCACTTGCGGAGCATTGCCATTCACCGGCTGTAATTGCTGGTTGTAGACCTGCCAGCGGATAAAATTATCATTTAAATCATAGACAATGCGGTCAACAGCAGCACCGGTTGGGTTGTTCACTAAGTTGCCCTGAGCATCAATGTGGTAAACAAAATCCAGCAAATCATCGTTACCAAATTCCAGCCGCACCTGATGAAACAATAAATCGGGTCGCATCGACACTGGTGCGCCGGCCAGATTAAACCGCTGCTCGATGACCGTGCCCGGCTTTCCATGTTGCCATTGGTATTTGGCAATGCCCCATTCACTGCTGACCGGCTGACCAGCCTGATTAAAAAATTCTAGTGACTGACGCTGCCCAGCGGCATCCAGAGTAAATTCCGCTTGGTACACCTGGCCGTGAGCTGCCACCTGTTCGCCGGCGAGATTGTAAAAAGTCCGGATTTCTTTATTGGGTTGATAGCTAATTTTTAAGGTTGGGGCAAACCAGAAAAAGCCTTCCCAGCCACCATTAGCAGCCACAACATGATCCCCTAACATTTGGGAGACTTCTGTGATCCGGCCCAGGCTATCGCGGACAAATTTAAAATGCAGATTGTGGTGCCGATCCTTCTCTGTCAGCGGATTACTACCACGGATATTTTCAACTGGTGATTCCCGAAATACCAAATGTCGGTAGTACTCAACCGTACTCTCGGTTTTAGCATCACTGCTATTGGCGTTACTGCCTTTCGCTTGACTGGCCACTAAGTCAGTAGATTCTGAGTTCACAGTAGTTTGGCTGGTTGGCGCCTGACTTTTCTGATGACTTTTCTGATGACCTTTTTCAAGACTATTCGCATCACTTTGTGCATGGACCATAGTTGCAGTCATCAGAACGCTGATGCTCAACACACAACTTTTCAAAACAGATGGTTTCATCGACAAACACCCTTTCACAGTGGCAAGGAACAAATCTAAAGAAAATGCACTGAGGAGATTACTATCACTGCCAACATCCACTCAGCGCAGCTCCGTTAAGATTGCTTTTCGGTCACTACTTGCTGTAACACCTGGCGTAGGTAGTTAAGATCAGCATAGGCAATTCGCTCTACCCCACTTTTATCCGGCAGAGACTGCGACACAATGCCAGCCAATTCGCCGGAAGCATTTAAGACCGGTGCGCCAGAAAGACCAAATAACTTTCGCAAATCAGTTTTGCCTAAATCAACCAGCACATTTGGTGCTTTAAATTCCACGACTTTGCCGCTGAACCTCTCACCACGACAATCTGCTGGCGCGTCATAACTACAACCGACGGCAGTGAGCTCATCACCAATCGCGACGGCTTTGCTGGCAAGCTTTAATGCAACAAAACCGGCTGGCACTTCACCTAACTCAAACACCAGGCTATCGCGCTCCAGGACTTTCATATCCAAAGCTTCATTGGCACTGGTATTTAAAGCTTTGCCAAACGGCTGTACTAAATCAGCGCTCCCCTTATTTCGAAGTACCCATTGCGTCTGCGCTGGTATTTCCGTGCCTTTAGCGCCGGTATTTTTGGTCATCAGCAGCACATGTTTGGCGGTAACGCCAAAATAGCGCCCCTGATATTCCAGGACAAAACCATTGCCTAAATGATCATTGTGGTTGTTGGCGCCAAAAGTCACGTCATTCACCCCACTCACTACCAACGCTTCCGGTGACGTGGTAGCAGCCGCGTTCACTGGCGCCAGCGTCGCTGTGCCAAGACCTAAGGCAAATAAAGCACTGAGATTGATTTTTAGTAATTTTGACGAATGCATTGCAACACGCTCCATGATTGAACTTCTGCCAGCAGCCCCGGCGTTATTGCCAGACATCTTGTGAG
>JAHJNE010000151.1 GCA_018820995.1 Gammaproteobacteria bacterium
AGCTATCAGCAGCTTGAAGCAGGGGCAAATCAGTTGGCACATGCGCTATATGCGCAAGGACTGCGGCCAGCGCAGCGGGTGGCGTTGTTATTAAACCGCGATCATCACCTGCCACTGGCCATTTTGGCGCTGTGGAAATTGGGCTGTGCGTATGTGCCGCTTGATCCAACACAGCCAGCGGCTCGGTTGCATGCAGTGCTGCAAGATGCGGATGTACATTTTACGCTGGCAAGTCGTGTTTATCAGGCGCTGGCGGAACAGGTGACGCCCAATACCGTGGACGGGTTCGCCAAACTCTGGCTGCTGGATGCACCTGAAGTCGTGCAGTTATTGCAGCAACAACCAAGCACAGTGCCGGATCTGATCTTACCGCCGGATCCGCTCGCTTACCTGATTTATACGTCGGGTTCGACCGGGCAACCCAAAGGAGTGCAGGTTTATTTAAGCTCTGTGCTGGCTTGTCTGAATCAAATTGCCGCTCGTATTGGTTTTCTGCCACAACAAGCGCTGCTGGCCATTACCACTGTCACTTTTGATATTTCGGTACTCGAAATTTGGCTGCCGCTGTTATGGGGCGGCCGCACCGTGTTGATGCAAAGTGATGAAGCCCGGGATCCGCTGTTGCTACAACAATGGTTAGATCGGTATGAAATCCGGCTATTGCAAGCAACTCCGGCGACCTGGCAGGGATTGTTATTATCGGGTTGGCAAAGTCGCCCTGGTCTTACCATGTTGTGTGGTGGTGAAGCGCTGACAAAACCCTTAGCGCTGCAGCTGCTTGCTGGTGGTGGCGAGCTATGGAATGTTTATGGACCGACTGAAGCAACCATCTGGGTGTCGGCGGCACCGATCCGTGGCGAAGAAGATTTTGCCGGCCAGGGCATTGCACCGGTCAGTGATTTGCTGCCGGAGGTTCGTCATTATGTGTTGAGTCCTGTTGGTTTGCTGCAACCAAGCGGCGTTGCCGGTGAGCTGTATCTGAGTGGGCCTTGTATCGCAAACGGTTATCGCAACAGGCCTGAATTGACAGCGCGGCATTTTCTGCCGGATCCATTTTCGGGGTCTGCACAAACCATGTATCGCACCGGCGATTTAGTGCGGCAATTGCCAGACGGACAACTGGCATTTTTAGGCCGGCTTGATCATCAGGTAAAAATTAATGGCTTTAGGATTGAGTTAGGGGACATCGAAAGTCAGCTGCGTCAGCATCCGGCAGTGGAGCAGGTGGTGGCTTTGGCACTGACTATCCGTGAGCAGGCGCAATTGGTTCTTTACTGGCAACGCAGTGCTGGAGCGCAAGTTGATGAACCAAGTTTGCGAGCCTACTTGCAGCAACAGTTACCCGTTTATATGCAACCCGCCTATTGGCTGGAGCTGGATTCTTTTCCGTTAAACAGCAATGGAAAGATTGACCGCAAAGCACTACCGCAGCCTCAGCCGGTGCAGCGACTTAGCATACCGCCGACAACATCGCTGGAGCTGCAACTTCAGGAGGTTTGGCAGCAAGTATTGCAGCACCCCATTGACGATGTGACGCTGAGTTTTTTTGAAATGGGAGGTCATTCGTTGCTGAGCATTCGCCTGATCCAGCTGTTAAATGCGGTTGGTCGTGAACTGCAATGGCCGCAAATTCATCTGGCGGACTTGTTCAGTCATGCCAATATTCGCGCGTTGGCGGCTTATATTAATGTAGGCATTTGTGAAAAGCAGGAAGATGACGTTCGCTGGGTCGCGCTGGAGCCGCAGCCCGAATTGCCAGATTGGTGGGTGATCCCTGGTGCCGGTGCGGTGAGTGCTGCCATGCTGCCATTAGCCAAGCATTTGCGTGGACAGGCTCAGGTTTGGGTTGCTGAACCACAAGGACGTCTGGGTTTACGAAGTCCTCATCAAGATTGGGTATCAGTGCAAGATGATTATTTACAGGCGCTGCGCGCAACCCAACCGCATGGACCTTATTATATTGCGGGTCATTCACTTGGCGGACGAATAGCCTACCAAATCGCTTGTGCTTTAGAGGCGCAGGGTGAAGAGGTAATATTGTGTCTGCTAGACGTCGATTTACAACCAGCGAAGGATCCGGAAGGCACACTCGATGCCTGCACTGAGATGTATCAGTTGATGTGTCGTGCGTTAGCGCAGCCGGTTCAGGATTTTACCGAGCCAGAGCAATGTCGCACTGCACTGGCATTGCTGATGCAACAGGCGGGTTTATTGCCTGAGTCTGACTGGCAAGCTGAGTTGGACGCACTGTTGGCAGTCGCGAGCGCGCAAGCTGAATTGTATCGGGTATTTAAACCAGGACCAAAATTTCGAGGCAAAGCAGTCCTGGTTTATGGTGAAGAATTTGCCGTTGCTCATCCACGAACTCTTTTGCGCCGGCAGTTAAAACAGGTGCTCAAAGGCAGCTTACAACTGCTGCAGGTCGATGGAGATCATTTGTCGATGCTCGCTGCGCCTGCTCTTGCAGCGAAGCTTCGAGAGATGATTCAGCCTGATTGATGGTGCTGACCACAGCAAGGCTGAATGCCTGCTGTGGTCATGCGATTGAGCAAAATGAAACCCGATAGAATAGGGGCTAACCAGGATCTAAACGGTGACTCACAGAAAACAAAAAGCCCGCGGCTGGCGGGCTTTTTACTTAATGTTGCTCGCTTAAGATTTAGAAATGGTAGACCAGCAACAGCATGGCGTCGATACTGCGTTTTTCGCCGACCAGTGGGCTTTGTTGTAAATCGTCGGCCAATTCGGTGACACCTGCACTGCCGAGCAAGATAGTGCGTTCGCTGACCGGATATTGGACACGTAGGTTTAAACTGTAATTAACTTCTGCGTCAGTCTGAAACACCGGTCGGCCAACACTCAGGTTTTGGTTGCCCGGTTCTACGCCATAGATGCGCTGCGTATAATCCGCATTCATCCAGCTGGCTGCGGCAATCGCCATTAAGCGAAGGCCTGACTCGTTTTGATACAAAGGGAGTTCCAGCGCCAGGTCGACCACTTGCGCTGCCGCATCTTCATTGAGCTGCTGCGCGAGTTGTAGTGAGACCCAGTGCCAACTGAAGCCAATGGCGGCAGTGATTTCAGTGTCCGGTGCGACGTAGCCGTTAAAAACCGGATCGTCGGATTGTTTTGAGCTCAGGCTGGTGTCAGCGTCATAACCATTGTCACGGATGCCGGCACCGACATAACTGCGAAAGCTTTCATCCTGGTAAAAGCTGTAACTGATCAGGTTACCTTGGTCAACGCCGAGACGCCATGGACCATTAGTGGCGGTAAAATAGGGGACGGCAGAAGTGACAGTTGGCATTTTTTTCCAGACTTGTTGCTGGCTGATGACACCAGCGCCAGCTTCAAATTGCCATTCTTGCGCCTGGGCAGTTGTATGATACAAGCTAAAAATCAGCCCGGCACAAGGCGCGAGCAGATAGGTTTTGAACAACATCGCAGACATAAAATTTCCTTGTCAGAAGTGAGGTCATGGAGCCTTACTTTAACCACCTACTCTGATGGACGCTTTGTGATGTGACCGATGGTGTTTTTAGCCGATAAACCGCTGCGATCGTCGATAGGGTGCGTAGCCAGATATTTGTTGTGATGAAGGATGTCGTCTATGACAGTTCAATTTTTGCAGACCAGCTATTGTAGCCATTGGCGAGGCTGGTTATTGTGCCGAGCGCAGTTTTTACCACAACCCAACATCATTTTATTAGCGAAGCAGTACGATATTGTACTGCCACCGCAGATCGAGAAATCGGTGGCAAAACGGCAGACAGAATATCTGGCAGGTCGTTTATTGCTACGTCAGATGCAACAACAGCTCGGTTTGGCGTCGATGCAAATTTTACCAGGTGACGATCGAAGTCCGCAGTGGCCAGATGGCCAACAAGGCTCGTTGTCGCACACGGCTTCAGATGTTTTCGCCGGCCTTAGTCAAAAAACGGATTATCGTCTGGGGCTGGATATCGAGTTGTGGTTAAGCCCGGCGCAATGTAGAGAGTTGAGTCCAATGATTCTCAGCAGTACGGAACGGGATTGGTGCGCACAGTTTTTGGCAAGCCAATCTGGTTCATTGATCTTCACCGAGTCGCAGTTATTCACTTTAATATTTGCAGCTAAAGAGGCTTTATATAAAGCCTTGTACCCGGATTGCCGGCTGATAATGGAGTTCAGCGCTGCTGCCGTGCAGCTAGTCACCGCAAACCAAATTTTAATGGCTCTCACCTGTGACTGGTCACCACATTGGCGTGTTGGTTCAGAGCTCTGGCTGGACTATCAAATCGAACCTGATTTAGTGCAGGTCCAAGCTGAAGTGCAGAGCCAGTGTGGATAATGGACTGGTTTATTTCAGACATTTTGATGAATTTCACCCATGCGCCTGTTTACTTAAAAATTTTTAAACTCAAAAATCTCTTAACTCAAAAGTCTGGCGCCGTACGAACTCGAACCTGCAGCAAATTACTGTTATTGGTGAGCAAGTTGGGTAAGCGCCTACTTATTCGAAACTTGAATCACCGCGCAAATTTATCCTTCTGGCACGATTGAATTTTTTAGTTGCTCGTAACCACCTGCATTGCTGACATTTTCATAACCAAGCGCTTTGAGTTGCTCTTCAGCCAGAGCCGAACGGCGACCAGAACGACAATACAATTGGATATGCGCTTTTTTATCCGTCGTCACAGCAGCAATTTTTTCACTAATTTCAGTGTGCGGAATATTTACCGCATTGGGCAGATGGCCCTGCGTAAATTCTTCTGCACTTCGGACATCAATCCAAATTGTTTCCGCAGCAGTTAAAGGTTGGGACAATGCAACGAAGATAAACATGACGGTTTTCAGGATGTTTTTATACATCGACGAGATCCTTTTAGCGAAGCTTCCGACAGAATTCGTACATAAGAATAATCTAAAATAATGCGTATGGCGAGCGGTTCGTGTTCGGTTGTTTGCAGTTAAAAACAAAACACCGGAGCAAGCTCCGGTGTTTTTAATCAGGTATTAATCTGAATTTTTAGTTTTTTCTGCGGCGTAACCAAGCAATCGGCATTAATGCTAGTGCAAACCAGCCAAAGCTACCTCCACTCGAACGATTTGTTGGTTCTGGCTTCGCTGGCTCCGGAACGTCGTTCACTTTTACTGAAACGGCAGACTTCACGCTGTCTTTGCCATCGCTCACAGTCACTTCAAAGGTCAAAGTTTCGCTGCTTGCAGTAATTAGCGGGGTTTTCACCGTAGCTACAGCCGTGGTGCCATTGCTAATGGTCGCAGCAGTACCAGAGAGCTGTTTCCAGCTATAAGTGAGCGTGTCACCAGCATTCACATCCTGTGCGGCAGCTGTCAGCTTGACTTCTGCACCTTCGCTTACTGCAGCTGCACTGCTGCTTACTTTGGTGATGATTGGTTTGCGGTTATCACAGGCAACACTATCACCGGCAATCGCTTCAGAGAACACACTCGTCGTGATATTTTTCACAGTAACATTGTCAATGAACCAACCTACCTCATTGGTATTACTATCCGAAACTGCACGGAACCGGAAGCGAACCTGATTACCGTTTAATGCAGTACCAAAGTTGAGTGTTTCAACTTCGCCCAAACTGTCGCCTAAAGCACCAGTGTAAGCCTTTCTGCCAGGCAACAACGAGTCGAGCTCTGCGTTATACCCGCCGCTGAAAGTTGCATATTCAGTTGCGTCTTTCCAGGCGCCACCATTGACGCTAATTTCAACAACACCGCCATCATATTCTTCTTCAAATTCATAGTAATGCCAGAAACTAAGCTCGAAATCGCCACCATAGCCAATTTCGAATGATTTGGTTTCGACAGCAACATCAGAAGCAAAGCCGTTGTTGGCAATACGCATATATTGCTGACCAACCGGATGACCGTAGCTAGTGAATAAATCGGCATAGGTGCCGTCCAGTGAACGAGTGCCTTTTGCAAGGTCGCCGCCGGCGATAACCACTTCTTTGAAATTACCTAAAGTGGCTAGCGTTTCAACGTTGTCGATAGCGGTTTGGTTGACCGGTGCTAGCGGTTTAAAGTTCAGGTTAACCAAATCTGACAGGCTGTATTCTTCAGTAACTGTTGCTTCATCCAAGCCTGGGAAAGTCAGTTTAAAGGTCAGATTGTCACCTGTGGTCGCACCAGCAAGTTTAAATTCCAGAGGGGTCGTGTTGGCGCTACTCATGATTCCAACATTTGGTAGAGTAATTTCACCATTGTTTGCAAAAGTAACTGTCTGACCACTAGTCACTTCAACTTTAGCTTTTACATTATTTAATGCAGCACTACCTCGGTTGGTGACTTTAAAGCTAATAGTTCCTGTTTCGCCGTTATCTAGAACGTCGTTGTTGGTACAAAAACCAGCAGTCAGACCTTCATAGTTGCGATTAAGCGTATGGCCGGAAATATCAAAGGTATTCAGTTCTTCTTTGAATGATTCAACCACGCCAATGTGCAACGGATCAGCACGATCAGGTGATTTCGCCCCTAAGCCCATACCGCGAGCAGCAAAGGCTTTCAACAGCAGTTTATAATCTGCCGGGTCTTTGGCATAGGCTGCTGCTAATACAGCATCCCGAGCTTCAGTGTAAGTTGGCCCAACCGGAGTCATTTTATAACCATTGACCAGGTAACCTAACATCCGGTGCTTGGCTTCATCAAAGCTGTGGCGATCGTCATTGACCAGATTTACAAAACCATCCCACAACGATGTTGCCCATACTTCACCGGCAGAGTGCACTGAAACACGTGGGTTATTAGGAGATATTCGTGGTCTCGTTACCAGTGAAATCTTCAAACGAATCAGGGTATAAATGAGGAGGGATTATAGTCATGGCAACAACTAAAGACGCACCAAAGAAATCAAGGGCGCATACTATCTATAAGACAGAGGATGGCGTTAGA
>JAHJNE010000152.1 GCA_018820995.1 Gammaproteobacteria bacterium
AAAAGCATTATGATAAGCCGCAACGTCGGTACGTAGCGCAGCTTGGTAGCGCACTTCGCTGGGGGTGAAGGGGTCGGAGGTTCAAATCCTCTCGTACCGACCATTAATTCCCTCTGTTAAAATCTTTTGTTCACACTTCAATATTCCAATTTTCAGCATACAAATCGTAGAAACGATTTCAGTAGCCCTTGCTTAATTTTTTCTCGAATCCCACTTTACTCAATTCTCGTCATTGATCATCCTTTGTTTGAAACTGTTACTTAGACTCCGGTAAATTTTACTAGGCACAGTTGCTTCTATTTTTACAAATCAATATCAAAAATCACTTACTTTAAATTAAAACAATAGCTTAAGTAGAACGATGAGCATTGGCACGAGGTTAGCATTGTATAGTTAGTCCGTTAGATTACGTACACAATGTACTAAGGAGTACCGATGTTAGGCTGGGCACTTACATTTTTAATTATCGCAATTATTGCAGGAATTCTGGGGTTTACCGGTATCGCAGGCGCTGCGGCGGGGATCGCTCAGATTATTTTTATGATTTTTGTCGCACTATTACTTATTTCATTGGTAGCCAATGCACTGCGTGGCAAAGCGCCAAAAATTTAAGTGAAGTAGATCCCACAAACCACAAGGGCGGTTTAAACCGCCCTTTTTTATGTGCTCTTTAACTCTTCATCAGCAACTCGAATTAACGCTTTGGATCAGCTTTCCTGCTGATACTTGTCGAGTTTGTTATACAAAGTTTTGACGCTAATGCTTAATTGCTGCGCCGTTTCAGTTTTATTTCCGTTGTTGCGCTCCAAGGCGGCAAAAATAGCCACTTTCTCCAATTGGTCCAGTGGCATATCAGCCGGAATATCCAGCGGCGCATGCTCTGTTGTTGGAACATCTAACAATAAATGTTCGGGTAAGATACTTTTATCAGCCAAAATAAATGCCCGCTCTATGGCATGTTTCAATTCACGGACATTACCCGGCCAGCTATGACGATCAATACAGACGAGTGCTTCTTCAGAAAACTGTTTTTGCTGCTTTTCACGTGCATTGCAATAAGCCAGAAAATGTTTAGCCAAGCCTGCCACATCAGCTTCACGTTCACGCAGTGCCGGCACCCTGACCGGAAATTGTGCCAAGCGAAAGTAAAGATCTTCCCGAAACAGACCATCAGCAACCGCTTGTTGTGGATCGCGGTTGGTTGCGGCAATAATTCTGACATTGGCGGTCGCCACTTTTTGGCTGCCGACCGGTCGATATTCACCGCTTTCCAGTACCCGCAACAGTTTAACCTGCTGTTCTAACGGCATTTCGGTCACTTCATCCAAAAACAACGTGCCCTGCTCCGCTTGCGCAAAAACGCCTTGATGGTCGCGTAAAGCCCCGGTAAACGACCCTTTAACGTGTCCAAATAATTCACTATCAACCAGCTCTGAACTCAAAGCGCCGCAGTTAATGGCCACAAAAGGCTGATCGGCACGTTTGCTGGCTAAATGCAGCGTATTCGCCACTAATTCTTTGCCGGAACCACTTTCGCCGATCACAAAAACATTCGCTTCAGTTACTGCAACCTTTCGGATGGTTTTGTAAAGTCCCAACATGGCGATTGAAGAACCCACTAACAAACCAAACTGGTCAAGATCACTGGTTTGTAGCTTGCGTTTGACTAACACCGTCGACAATTGCTGATAAAAATCCTGAATAACGTCAAGTACGGAACCCATATCGAGCGGCTGTCGAAAATGATAACCCGCGCCACAGCGCATCAACTGGTCGAGTGCCAGGTTTGGTAAGCCGGCACTGACAAAAATAAATTCGATTTCTGCCAATAAATTGCTTTGTTGCAGCCGTTCGTATTGCGCGTGCTCAGGACTATCGATTTCAATAAAAGCTAAATCACAAGACTGATTAAGCAGCTGCTCAACCCAGCATTCATCCGGCTGGCTTTTGCAAATGATAAAACGGCGTACGACTTCAGCCTGCAGCAGTTGGCTGGTTAAATCGGGATCCCGGACATGTAGGAATAAGACGGGTTGGGTCATGTTAAAGCCTCTGTCGTTGTCACTGATTGTGCGAGTTGACTGTAAATTTAACAAACAACCTAAGTAAATCTTACCGGTTGGCTCGCGGCCATTGGAGACGTTAACTCCAAAAACATAGATAAATCATAAATTTAAATAATGGTACATGAATTGACTATGAATATGTATGGCTTACTGAATTGCCATGGAGTTCAAACATGAAATCAAAATCTATTGCAAATGAATCAGACACCAAAAACGCCAGCGAGCTAATGGCCGCTTTTACCGCTGTAGTTAAGCAAGCACAGCGCTTTTTCCAACAAAGTGCCGAATGTACCGACTCCAGCAATCTAAGGCGGCAGTTCAGCACCTTGGCTCAACTACACCAACAAGTCCTGTTCTTGCTGCCGCATGACCAACATAATAACGCTGCCGCCGTGGCTGCAGATTTTAACGACTTGTACCTCTGGTATCACAGCGCTCTTCACGATACATCACAACGACCGTACCTACAACGTATACGAAGGCAACTTGATAAACAGCTGCAACTGCAAAAATCAATGATCAGAGCCAACGTCCTGAGCCAGTATAAAATGAACTTGTTGCATTTTACCGCCAGCCTGCAAATAGCTGCAGATCAATTCGCTGAAACAACCACCCCGCTATGAATTTTTTACCGATCACGCGACCAAAACTTACAAACTAAAAATTAACACAAAATGAACAATTATTTATTTTACATATAAATCAACGACATAAAAACTGGCATCAAACTGGCAACTGTGTTTGTGTCTCACTAACAAAAGGAGTGACAACATGAAACGCACTACATTAGCAGTCTTGATGACTTTATCTTTGGTATCTGTGTCGGCTGTAGCGGCCAATGACTGGAAAGACAATGCCAAGGACGCCTGGATTGATGGCAAAGCCGAAACCACCTTGTTACTAAACGGCAACTTAAACTCATTTACCATCGATACCCAAGTGAAAAACGGCAAAGTGACGCTGACCGGTGAAGTAGAAAGCAATGTCGATAAAGCTTTAGCTGCTGAGTTGATTGAAGGTCTGGATGGAGTCACCAGTGTAGACAATAAATTGCTGGTGAAAAAAGACAGCAAAACCTCATCCGATCCGGCGAAAAACAGTGCTTTAACCGACGCGAAAATTGCCACTGTAGTGAAAACCAGTTTATTGTTTGAACCAGAAACCAGCGGTATCAACATCGATGTTGACGTCAAAGACAGTGTCGTTACCCTGACCGGTGAAGTGGATTCCAATGCGGAAAAAGACCTCGCTGTGGCGAAAGCTAAAAATACCAAAGATGTCATGGACGTTGTCGACAAACTGACGGTCGCTGAAGATTAAAATGTGACGTCGACCTTTTTTTGCAGGCTTCTTTTGGCAGGCTTCTTTTGGCAGACTAAGGTCGCTTACAAATCAATGAAAGTTAAATAAAAACCAAGCCGGTCTGAACACCAACAATGTTCAGACCGGCTTTTTTATGCTGAAATCAACTTGTTCATCGCTCTGCAAACTAAGTTTAAAGTTTGGTTGCAAATCGGCTGGATATTAGCTCACACTAATTCTTGCGGGCATTCGAAAGTCCAAGCGCCCGAAGATAAAGCGCCATCGCCAATTCATAAAATCACTTTGCATGCCTAAACTCTTGTTTTGTTGCAGGCGGACACCGTTTTAGTCCGCCCTCTTCGCAGCATTGCTCAAACAGACCACTAGTTGATTAAATGATCGGGATCGAGCCATAACTCCTTGCGTGATAGGGGTGTGTCTGACGGCAATAGCGGGTTCTGTAAATAGATGACGTGCCGTTTCGCATGGGCAGCTTCACGTAATTCGTCACCATATTCTTGCAAAAACAACTGCTCAAATTCACCACTGGCAATCATCAAATTCAAACCTTTTTCAATGCGCGCAGCCAGTTGTGGCTGGCTTTTACTGACGAAAAAATACAAGGCTGCCGGGTAATAGATGGATAACCGTGCATCAACCTGAAGCTCATGTTTTATTGCCTTTTTTTCCTTCCAGACTTCCAAAATCGACCTTGGGAAAATATCGGCGCGACCGGAAGCTAGCATGCCAAACATTGACGGATAATGATTGGAGGTAATGACTCTTAAACGATTACTTTGCAGAATTTTGGTGTCT
>JAHJNE010000153.1 GCA_018820995.1 Gammaproteobacteria bacterium
GACTATATCGATGAAACGCTAAACGCTTTGCAAAATATGCTGCAAGACGCGCAGCAAGATCTGGTGTTATTAAAATACGCCCATGACGTGCTTGAAAGTTACTTCAGCGTCACGCAATGGCCAGATGGTGCCACCCAGCCAGGTTTTTATCAGAAGCTGAGCTCGCTGATCAAACCGAAGTTACAACAAAGCTGTCAGCAACAACGTCAGGCCGCGCCAGCGCCTTATCAACAGCGACCGCGCGCCAACATTAGTTATGATGAGTTTTTGGTGTTATGTCAGCAACGGTGTTCGGTACGAACCTTTTTACCAACACCGGTACCTAAAGACGTGTTGGAGCAAGCAGTGCGTGCCGCCGCGCAAGCACCTAGCGCCTGTAACCGCCAGCCATTTCGTTATGTTGCTGCGATGGAGCAACCAATCTTACACAAACTGGCAAATTTACCCATGGGAACCGCCGGTTATGCAGATGGACTGCCTTGTGTGCTGGCCGTGGTTGGCGATTTAAGCGCCTATCCATTTGAGCGCGACCGCCATGTGATTTACATTGATGCCAGCCTGGCTAATATGCAATTGATGTTAGCGTTGGAAACTTTAGGCTTAGCATCCTGTTCAATTAACTGGCCAGACATTGAGAATTACGAAATTAAAATTGCCAAATTGCTGAAACTGCAGCCTTTTGAACGCGTGGTAATGCTAATTGCGGTCGGATATCCGGACCCAAATGCACTGATCCCACATTCTGAAAAGAAATCTCCAGATGGATTACTCAGTTATGTCTGAAGCAAAAACATTAAAAATTGAAATCAAAGGTGTGCAATTTCGCAATAAAGGCGCTTATTTGATGTTGTTAGGCTGCCTGCAAGGCTTACAACAGCTTGGGCGCCCTTTTGAACTGGTGTTATCACCTGGCCCAAACCTGCCCTATCGTGAACGCGCGAAACTGGGTGCCTGGCAAAAACTATCTTTTCGTCGTAAAAGCCTGGATTTAACGCCTTGGTTTGGCAAATTACCAACCGCCATCCGCAACACTTTTGCCCGTTATGGCATTGTCACCGAGCGTGATGTTGATGTCATTTTAGAAGCCTCAGGTTTTGCCTATGGCGATCAATGGCCACTGCAGTTTTTGCAAAATACCGCCCGTGAAGTAAAACGTTTTGGCGAAGCCGGTAAACCTTTTATCTTTATGCCACAAGCCTTTGGGCCATTCGAGTCGGCTGAAAGCAAAGCAGCCATGCGTGACATTATTACCCACGCCAGGTTGGTGTTTGTGCGGGATCCGGTATCTCTGCAACACGTGAAATCCTGTATTGATGTGCTACCGGATTCTGTGGTGCTGACACCTGATTTTACCGTCGGCCTCAAAGGGGATACCGCCGCACAATTGCCGGCAATTGACGCCCCGTTTGCTGCCCTCATTCCAAACAACAAAGTGATTTCCAAGTTTAATCATGCCAATGCGGAAGCGCAGCGCACCCGCTATGTTGAAGCATTCGCCGCTGCTGCCAATCAATTAACTGAACTTGGCATGCAAGTGGTGCTGGTGAATCACGAAGGCAAAGAAGATGATTTACTTTGCAAAGAGATAGCTTTGCTGGCGCCTTGCCAAATTATCACCATCGAAGATCCGCTGGCGGTAAAAGCATTTATCGGCAAAGCGGAATTGGCCATCAGCTCACGTTTTCATGGTGCCATTAATGCACTCAGTCAGGGCGTACCTTGTATCGCCACCAGCTGGAGCCATAAATACCATGCCATGATGACCGACTTCGGCATGGCGGAGTATTGTATTGAACAGTTATCGGCCTTAACGCTAACTCAAAAGATTACCGAGTTGCTCGCCAATAAAGCGCAGATCCAACCGGTGCTAGCAGAAAACTCAGCCGCGTTAAAAGCCAAAAACCAGCTGATGTGGCAGAAATTGTGGTCGGAGTTGAAGTAACGTCAAGCACCGCAATGCCGGGCGCAGTCTGCTGACTCCCGGCCATAGAGTCTTGTTTGATAAGGTAGTTTGAGAAAGTCGTTTGATGAAGTAGTTTGAAAAAGTTGCTTGATGAACTTACCTGACAAAATTGCCAATAAAAAGCCCGGTCTAAATTCCGGGCTTTTTGATGTTTGTAAGGTGCCAAATCAAATCGGATTAAAAGGCCGCTGTCGCCCAGTCAATCCAGCCAAGCTGCCAGCTCAACAGGATAAAACCACCAAAGGCAATCCGATACCAGGCAAACACTTCGTAGCTGTGTTTACTGACAAATTTCACTAAAGTCCGTACTGCGAGCCAAGCGAAAATAAAGGATGTGATAAAACCGACGGCAAACATCGGTACATCTGCAGCGCCCAGCAAATCACGATGTTTAAATAAATCGTAAAA
>JAHJNE010000154.1 GCA_018820995.1 Gammaproteobacteria bacterium
AATAGAGTGCCGCCACACTCATTGTCACGAATTTAATCACATCTCACAGGCTTGCACTCGACACGCTCTGGGTTCATTTAAAGCGCAATGATGTTCAATGCTAAGTAGGAAAGATCATCCATGCGAAAGTCAGACCGGCTGTTTCAACTCACCAATATTTTACGAAGACATCAGTCTATTACCGCCGCCATGCTGGCAAAGAAACTGATGGTTTCAGAGCGAACGATTTATCGATATGTCGATGACTTGTCGCTGGCAGGTATTCCGGTGTATGGCGAAGCTGGTGTTGGCTATCGGTTATCCGAAGGATTTGAACTCCCTCCGCTACAATTATCACCCACTGAGCTAGAAGCACTTATTGCAAGCATCAGCTTTACAGCAGCGCTGACTGGCGCGCATTTTGCCGCAGCAGCGCGGTCAGTCCTCGGTAAAATTGAGGCGGCCTTACCCAAACAATCAATGCCCCTTCCCAATACAGAACAAGTTGTTCGCGTCCCGATGAACAGAACAGATTCGACCGATTACGCATGGTGGGGAACCATTCACACATCAATCGCGAACCAAAGCTGGATAGATATCGACTACCAATCATTGGCGTCAGAAATCACTACCAGAACCGTCTATCCGCTTG
Organism: Gammaproteobacteria bacterium; assembly: GCA_018820995.1. Lineage (GTDB taxonomy): Bacteria > Pseudomonadota > Gammaproteobacteria > Enterobacterales > Alteromonadaceae > Pararheinheimera. The sequence continues at coordinate 632 of JAHJNE010000154.1, forward strand.
GTCTGTTTTATTGGGGGGGGAAATGGACGCTCGGTTGTTGGTGCGCTCTTCGTCAAGACTATCGCGATTTCCGTATCGATCACATCCTTCGTTTAAACGAAAACACGCGGTTAAATGTCCTGCCGCAACAAGTATCATTGCTGGCATATATCAAACTTAAAAACAACCAAACCGACTGACACAATGCTGTCAGGAGCAAAGCCTTAAAGTTGGCACTCAACCAATAACAGAGGCTCGACTATGATTATCAACAGCAATATAAATGGCATCGGCGGTATGGAATTCGCTAAGTTCAAACTTAAACAAGGCGTCACCGAGGAAAAGCTAATTGCACTTTCTCATCTTGTTGAAACTGAGTTTCTTACGCAACAAGATGAACTGATCATTCATATGCTTTTGCGTGGGGCAGACGGAGATTATGCTGATGTCGTTTTTGCCAGCTCTCAGCAAAAAGCTGAAGAATATTGTCAACAATGGCTACACAATGCTGCAGCGCTTTCATATTTAGACGTTATAGAACATGGTTCCGCCCAGCTCACCTTTTGGACACGCATCCACTAAAACCGCTCAATGCTGACAGCTTTTGAACGGTAGAGCATTGGTCGCAGTCAAACCGTAGATTTTGATATGAAACTCACAGCCTCAATCCGTCAAATTTTGTCGCTGTGAGCATGTGGCTAGGCAATGTAATAAATAGATGGAATATAACGTTATATAGCGTATCCGGATGGTATTACCAGGCGTGATGTTGTGCTTTAATCATTGTTAAAACGTGAATAAAAATGTGGCCGCATAAACCCGTTTCGACTTCAGAGTTTATCACCCTTAAGGCGACAAAAACCATGGATAGTGCATCATTGCTACTCTGGAGTGTATTATTTGGCGGGATTGGCACCGGCTATTTTATTTATGGTAAAAAGCAAAGAGCGATTGTGCCGTTATGTACCGGCATTGCGCTTTTGGTATTCCCGTATTTTGTGCCAACGGTCACCTTGTTAGTACTGGTTGGGGTGGTGCTGGTCGCCATCCCTTATTTTATTCGATTGTAGGAATTTTAATTCTACGCACTTCATCAACTCGACCACCACAACCTCAACAAAATCAACTTGCTGGCTAAGTTGAATCACTCACACAACTTAGCCAACGCTGCCCCCTCCAATCACCTGATTTCCACCTGATTTTTTCGCCAGATACATTGCATTGTCCGCTTCAATCAGCAATTGTTGCTCATCAACGCCATGCTGAGGAAACAGTGCCAAGCCAATACTTGGGTACACGTGAAACTCGCGCTCATTCAGGGTAAAAGGTAGATTCAGAGCTAAACGTACTTTTTCAGCGATGGCTTCAGCAGTGGCGGCTTCATCAATATGCTCGAGCAGCAGCACAAACTCATCTCCACCAAAGCGGGCCACGGTATCGCTACTGCGGATGCCCTGTTTGATCCGAACCGCTGCTTGTTGTAGCAACAAATCGCCCATGGCGTGGCCAGCTTGATCATTGACCTGTTTAAACTTGTCTAAATCGAGGTACAACACGGCAAACTTTGACTTTTCGCGGGTGGCACGAAACAGTGCAGATTGTAATCGGTCGGAAAATAACACCCGATTCGGTAAACCGGTCAGCACATCATAGAGGGCAATTTGCTGCAATCGATCATGCATTTTTTTCCGTTCAATGGCAGAAGCAATTTGCGCCGAGACAAATTCCAGTAATTCCTGATCATGCGCGCTGTAAGACTGTTGACCAAATAACACCAAAGCACCTGGCCAGCTATTCAGTTGATGCAAAGGCACCACCAGCCATTGCGGTTCACCGCCGTTTTGCCCGATGTTGGTTGTTTTTTTGCTGTGCTTTATCGGTAAAGAATCGCCGGTACGCAGGGTTTTACGCTGCTGCAGCACTTTTTGAGCGTATTTTATAATTTGTGCCTGATGATCAACAATCGCCGAACGCTCCACTGCCGCCTGACTCACAAATTGCAATAAGCCACTGTCGGGATCGGTCAGTAAAATAGCGAAATTAGCCGCCGGCAGTAAAGTCGCCAAAATCTGATGAATATGCTGGTACAACTCAGACAAGTTTTGCGCTGTATGTGCCGCTTCAGAGATTTGATAAAGCGCAGACTGCCGTTGTTGGGTGCGTTTAAGTTGAGTGATGTCGCGGGCAACTGCCACCCGCAGTTTGTCAGAATCCGACCAGCGCGCAGACCACAGTAAATGAACGACCTGCCCGTCTTTTCGCAGATAACGGTTTTCAAAATCAACTTTCGGTTGGCCTTGCATAATTTCAGCAGCCGTTTGTAAGGTTTTGGCTTTGTCCGCAGGATGGATCAAATCAAGCATCGAACGGCCTATCATTTCCTCTGCGGTATAGCCAAAAATACGTTCGGCACCATGGCTGACATAGACAAAAGTACCGTAGGCGTCGACCACACAAACAGCATCCAATAACAAATCTATATATTGACTAATTGCCCCAAAATGGCTGTTGTCCACGCACCGCTCCCACTCACTGACGTCACCAGGATTGTCCGTTGCAAATATAGCTACAACTGATTGAATCCTCTATATCATAATGACAATATTAAAGATCCTTGATAAAAATTGTTTAAAAGGAGTCAGGAGCACCATAGCACAAGCCCGCTTATTCCCGGGCTTCTTCCACGCAAACATTCATGCTGCTGCAAAATGCACTTTTCACTCGCATCAGGCAATTAACCCACCAGCGCCAATAAAATACCAGCCGCCACGGCCGAACCAATTACTCCTGCGACATTAGGACCCATCGCATGCATCAGTAAAAAATTATGTGGATTGGTTTCCAGACCCACCTTATTGACCACCCGGGCAGCCATCGGCACCGCGGAAACGCCCGCCGCGCCAATCAACGGATTAATCGGCTCTTTTGAAAATTTATTCATCAGTTTCGCCATCAACACCCCACCGGCCGTGCCAATGGCAAAAGCGACAGCACCCAGCACCAAAATCCCTAGAGTTTGGGTGGTGAGAAACTTATCAGCACTTAATTTTGAACCCACGGCCAGGCCAAGGAAAATGGTCACAATATTAATCAGCTCGTTTTGCGCTGTCTTATTTAACCGCTCAACCACACCGGATTCACGCATTAAATTGCCAAGGCAAAACATCCCAATCAATGGACTGGCGGATGGTAATAACAATATCGTCAGCGATAACACCAGCAGCGGAAAAACAATCTTTTCGGTTTTACTGACCACCCGCAATTGACGCATCTCGATATTGCGCTCTGCTTCGCTGGTCAGCGCCCGCATAATCGGTGGTTGGATCAACGGCACCAAAGCCATATAAGAGTATGCTGCAACGGCAATAGCACCCAACAAATCTGGCGCTAAACGGGATGCCAAAAAAATCGCGGTGGGGCCATCTGCGCCACCAATAATGGCAATTGCAGCCGCTTCTTTCATAGTAAAGCT
>JAHJNE010000003.1 GCA_018820995.1 Gammaproteobacteria bacterium
GCTGTAATAGTCCAACCCTCTGCTGCTTTGCCATCAATAGGCCTCCATCACCAACACCCGACTGCTTTGCACATCACCGGCATGACAACTACCGCTACTGGTGAGTCGGTATAACGGCCGCGTGGCGTCATCAGGGTTAGCCACCTGCAAACAACTTAAATTTGCCTGACAACTTTGCAAACCAGCTTGGCTAAAGGAAAAGCTGGCCGCGACCGCAGTACAGCTGGCCGTGTTATTGACGGGGAACAACTGCGCTAACCCCAACTGCAACCCAGATTGCGCCGCGTTAAAAGCACGGTTGCCCTGCACTTCAATACTGACCGACTTACTGGAGCTAATCAGCTGTCTCCCCAAGGCCAGCAATAACGCACTCATCAGCACAATAATAAAGAGCGCCATCACTAAGGAACTGCCGCGATTGGCTTTTGGGTTGCTTCGCAGGTTAAGGCACATTCGGAATATGAACCTCATGATTAAAAAACAAATCCTGACCGACATCACGCGCCGGGCTAAAACGCCAGAACAAATGCAACACGGCATTGCGGTTCAGCACCGCAGCATTGAGCAAAAACGCCGGCTCGCCGCTTTGATTGGTTAAACCTGTGGCAATCACCTCGCCATTAGCAATAGGCGGAGGCAACGGCTGCGCCACATTAAAACCATAGCCGCTATAACGACGTAATTGTTGCCCCACCAGACAAAAACTGACGGGGGCATCCAGCAAATAAAAGCGTTTTTGCGGCGACTCCGTAATAAACGTCATCTGCTGCGCCGCGATATCGTCCAGCTTCACCCGACGGGTATGCGTGTTACTATCGCCATCATCCGGCGCATTTTGTATTGCCGCCACAACACCGCTACGGGCTTGATTCAGATCATAAATATGGCTCGCGTCCGTTGGGTAGACACTGAGTCGTTGCCCGGTCGCTGCGCTCCAACTGCTACCAATAGTCGTGATACCAATCCAGTTCCGGCGAGTTGGGTATAGCGGTAAATCCCGATAAACACCACTTTGCACAAGAGGCGTAAATTCAACACAGCTGATGCTGTTGTCCGCATTATTGAGCACCCGCACACTATTGGGCACCGCACCGCGCAGTTCCCGCACCACCCGCTCCAGCGCAAAGCGGCTTTGTTGTAAGGTTTGTTGCACCACGGTGCCATCGACATACATGCTGGCGCCAATCCGTAAATAGCTGGTCAGCCCCACGGCTAAAATACCCAACAACAGCATCACCACGATGAGCTCGACCAAGGTTACACCTTGTTGGCGCACAAAGGTGTCGCTTGTGTTGTAGCGATGCTGCTCAGCAACGCCCTGCACTCGCCTGTTCGCTGGATGACGGCACTGCAACAAGCGGCGCATTACCAATTGCCCTTATAGCTGCTAAAAGGGATGATTTCGCCTGAAGGTAAAGTGACGCTGATATCCACCCGTTTTGCACTTTGATTGGGTAGCCCGACATCGGCTCCGGCATAACTGACCAACACCGAGACCTGATAATTGCGGTAACTGTCAGCCAGACTCTGATCCAAAATATTGCTGACAGCGACACCATCACCGCGAAAACAGTGAAAATCATCGACATCATCATATAAATCACGACTGGCTTCTTCGGTGGCACTGCTCATACCCACCGACGGACAGGCAGGAATGCTGGCAATGCAACTCTGCGCGCCGGTTTCACCACAACGCAGTAAGTTGGCGCCCCGGCTGGAATTTTCATCAAAACTGCGCGCCATAATTTCATTCATTAAACTATGACCCAGTTCAGCTGCCCGCACCTGATGCCAGGGTTCCGAGCTTCGGATATACATCGGCCCTAAAATACTGCTGATCATCAAGAGCGCAATGCCAAGCACCATGATGCCAACCACCAGCTCAATCAGGGTAAAGCCGCGGAGTTTAAGACTGCTGGTTTTTACGCGAATGGGTATGCAGGATGCCGCAGTGAAAGGCGACTGCGCTGATCGCTTGAGCATCAACATAACTGGATATATCCACTGCTGTTGAGACAGACTTTTTGCTCAATGTTATTGAGTTGCAAGCCAATACTACAACCGTTCACGCAGGCGCCTTGCGGCCGGCCCCAGCTGTCGAAACGTAGTAATAAGGGGGCAGCTAATGGCAGATTGTCGAGCTTCACTACGGCACCACTTTGCCAAATAATTTGTTGTGGGTTGGTGCTATCCACGACAAAACTGGCTGACGCCAAACAGGCATTGCTACTGGCAAAACCAGCGGCCGTGGTATTGATGACTAAAGTGGGGCAAGTAGCGGATAAATTGGCGGTATCTTGCATGCTTTGCTGTTGCAACTGATGCGTCAAGGCCAGCAACTGATCGCGCTGGCCTTGTAAGGTTTCGTCTTCCACA
>JAHJNE010000155.1 GCA_018820995.1 Gammaproteobacteria bacterium
CAAAATTGCGGCTGCGCTTTTACGGCTAGTTTTGCTAAAATACTGGCCTGACCTTTTCTGAGAATCCAGCATGAAATTTCCCGGCCGCCGTAAACTAAAGCATTACTTCCCGGTATCCCAACCCAAACTACAACTTCCCAGTTTCGAAGTGCGGCCTGAACTGGACACTTACGTCGTTGGTTTAGATCAGACGATTGTGGATGTGATTGCCAATGTTTCAGACGAATTTCTGGAAAAATACAAGATTGGTAAAGGTTTATCGAATCTGGTTGAACATGGTAAAGCGGACCAAATTTATCAGGAACTGGTACTAAATGGCGCTATCTCTGACCATTTTGCCGGTGGCACTATCGGCAACACCATCCATAACTATTCAGTCTTAGCCGACGATAAATCGGTATTGCTCGGTGTGATGTCAGCGAATATCCAACTTGGTAGTCCGGCTTATCATTATCTATGTCATACCAGCTCGAAAGTCGACATGAACCACTTACAAGGTGTTTCAGGCGATATTGGCCGCGGTATTACCATGATTACCCCTGATGGCGAACGTACCTTTGTTATTGATCCAGGTGAAATGGATGCGTTAACACCGGCCTATATTCCGGAAGATATTATTGCCAAAGCAGCTGCGGTAGTGGTCAGTGCTTATCCATTGCGCGCTAGTGGCCAACCCATTCAACAGGCGATGCAGCGTTTGTTGGAAGTCGCCAAACAACACGGTGTACCAGTGGTAATGAGCCTTGGTACCAAGCATCTGGTGGAAGAGCATCGCGAGTTAATTCTGGCCACCGTACGTGATTACGTTGATGTGCTGGCGATGAACGAGCTGGAAGCCGAAGCGTTGACCGGGTTCGCTGATCCGCTGCAGGCCGCTGAAGCGGTGTTAGAGCTGACAGATATGGTATTGATCACAGCCGGTCCTGAGGGCTTATATTTATGTGGTTATACCGATGAACCAGGTAAGCGTGAAACCACCAATCCTATTAAGTCTGGTACCATCGCTGACTACAATCAGTTTGAATTTAGCCGACCAGTGCAAAAACAACATTGCAAAAACCCGGTGAAAGTCTATTCGCACATTGACCCATATCTTGGCGGGCCGGAACGGATTAAAAACACTAATGGTGCAGGTGATGGTGCTCTTGCGGCCATCTTGCATGATATCGCCGCCAATTATTACCATCGCCATGCGTTGCCGCTCTCCAGTAAACATGAATTACCGTATTTGGCGTATTCTTCATTTGCCCAAATTTGTAAATATGCCAACCGCGTCAGCTACGCGATTCTGGTACAGAATGCACCACGATTGTCGCGCGGTTTGCCTGAAAAAGAAGATAGTTTAGAAGAGGCTTATTGGGAGCGGTAAAAACGGTTTTCATATTAAAATCAGCTGCTTAAGTGTTTTTTCATAAAGCCGCCAATTGGCGGCTTTATCTTGGTCGATAGTTTTTGCCACTTCAGCGCAACGAGTTGTAATGCCTGGCGCTGCTCTTTATAGTGAGCCCAATTTAGTTTGCCGTATCGAATAGCTGAAATGTATTTTCAGTAAATTGTTCGTACTTTGATTCGATGAGCACAACTTTTTTGCGTTTGAATACGACGAAGCTCCAGCTTTTCTCCTAATCTTCCAATTGAGAATAATCCCTGATGAATCCGATTTGTCGTTATATATTGATGTCTGGCTTGTTGTGGCTAAATACTGCCCATGCTGCTGGTATCGTCATCCCCCGAATTACCACAGCTATTACCGTGGATGCCGATTTATCTGAAGCGGCTTGGCAGCAGGCCACCCCGGTGGAGATTGCTTACGACACCTGGCCGGCGGAAAACAGCAAAGCACCGGTAAAAACGACGGCTTATGTGATGGAAGACGGTGAGTTTTTTTACATTTCTTTTATCGCCGAAGACCCGGATCCAACGCAGATCCGCGCCTTTTATCGGGACCGTGACAAAATCTGGAACGACGATAATGTCGGGATCAAACTCGATACCTATAACGACAGCAAACTGGCCTATCAGTTTTTTATTAATCCGCTTGGCGTCCAGGCGGATGCAATTGAAAATGAAATTACCAAATCTGAAAGTGATGCCTGGGATGGCATTTGGCATAGTGCTGGTAAAGTCACAGCCACCGGTTATCAGGTTGAAGTGGCGATCCCGCTGCGCATGTTGAATTTCAACGACCGTTTGGCGAGCCAACAGTGGAAATTAGAATTGCTACGGTTTTATCCACGTGATGTCCGTCATCGTTTGTCCAGTAATCCAATTGAACGCGCCAATCCATGCTGGATTTGCCAGATGTCCGAGGCGACTGGCTTTGATGGTGCAAAACAAAGTAATCATTTTACCTTAGTCCCTGCAGTAGTGATGGGCGCAGACCAACAACGTGCGGTTACAGCGGAGGGCAACAGCGACTGGCGAACGGAAAATAACCTCGAACCAAGCCTTGATGTTAAATGGGCGATCACCCCGGATATTAGTTTAAACGCGACGTTAAATCCGGATTTTTCACAGGTTGAAGCCGATGAAGCCCAGGTGTCAGTCAATGACACTTTTGCGTTATTTTTTAATGAAAAACGTGCGTTTTTCCTTGATAACGCTGACTATTTTGCGTCGCCATTAGATTTGGTTTATACCCGAAATGTGTCGTCACCGGATGCAGGAGTCAAGCTGACAGGTCGTCATGAACAGCAGTCGTTTGCTTTTTTTGCCGCCAATGACAAAAGCACCACCTTTATCGTACCTGGCAATATCAGTTCGGATATTGCATTCCTTGACCAAAAAAGTGAAAACGCCGTGCTGCGCTATCGTAATGACGTGACTCCCGAGTTGTCGATTGGCTGGATCAGTACTTTGCGTCAATCCGAGGATTATCATAACTTTGTCCATGGCGCCGACTTTAAATATCAGTGGAATGATCAGAACCGGCTGATTGCACAAGTGCTGCATAGTGACAGTGAATACCCTGAATTCCTGGCGGCTCAGTTAGGTGGCGAGGCCGCGCTTCGAGCCTCTGCTACAGGGATCAGTGATAGTTCGCAATATATTGATTATCAGCATGAAAATAGAGATTGGAGCTGGTACAGCCGCTATCAGTCGATGGGTGAAAACTTCCGCGCTGATATGGGTTATCAACCTAAAACTGACTTCTATAAGCAAACCCATGGTGGCACTTATCAATGGTTCTCTGAGAGCCCTTGGTGGAACCGGCTACAGATTTGGGGTGACTGGGATATTACCCATAATAAAGACGGCGATTTGTTGGAAAAAGAAGCCGAAATGGAAATCAAGCTGTGGGGCGCAGCGCAATCTTTTGGTTTTGTCGGTCTCACCCGGCGCGATAGAGTGGGCAGCCGGCTGGATGACGGGCGTTTGCTGATTGATGGCAATAGTCAGTTGTTCACCGAAAACACCTTTAGCACCGGTGCCGAAATGCAGCCATATTCCGGTGTTTTTCTAGGCATGGAAGCTGAGGTTGGCAAAAAACTGGATTTTCGCAATAACAGGCTCGGAGATGCATTAGAGCTATCACCAGAATTGAAGTGGAATGTCGATGCACACCTGCAAATTCAGGCGCGGCATGTTTATCGGACTTTGGATGCCGATGCAGCTGAGGTTTTTACTGCGAACCTGACCGATCTGCGGCTTAGTTATCAGTTCTCGGTGCGTAGCTTTTTACGGCTGGCGCTGATTTATTCGGATATCCGCCAAAACCCGCTCAATAACATTGGCGACGTCACAGCGCGCTCAAAAAGCCTTGGCTCGCAGCTGTTGTATTCCTATAAGCTTAATCCACAAACCTTGTTTTTTGCCGGTTACAGTGACAATGCTTTTAGCGATGATGAAGTTCAGGACCTGACCCGTGCTGAGCGTTCAGTCTTTATGAAATTCAGTTATGCCTGGATG
>JAHJNE010000156.1 GCA_018820995.1 Gammaproteobacteria bacterium
ATTCCATAGCTTAGCTTTCAACAAGCTGCAGCTTATCAAACCTCAGTTAAAAGTAACAGCACTGCTGAAGAACGAGGTTGCCCTTTCGCAGTGATGTTTTTGGAGTGGGATTTTATTTCTATGAGGGAATTCTGGATAATCTAGACTCAACGCCATCTTGTTCGGCATACTGCATTTTTTTACAGTAAGAAGACTAGGGCTTGTTGATCTTTGGTGTTTAAAAAAACAACACATCACATAGGCAGCCATAACATACAACACGCCAAAGCTAATGTACTGGTGTAATTCCTGACTAATTTGTCATATCGTGTTGCTACTGCTCGGTAATGCTTCAGCCGGGCAAACACATTTTCTACAAGATGTCGGTATTTGTACAAACACCAATCAATGTCGGCATTACCAATTTTCGAATTACGTTTCCTTGGAATGATTGGTACACCGCTCTTTTTACGCACCAGTTCACGGATCTTATCGCTATCATAGCCTCGGTCAGCGATAACATGTTCTGCATCTGGCAACTGCTCAAGTAATTCGATGGCGGCTTTGCTGTCGTGAACTTCGCCACCAGTGACTATGAAATCGATTGGCAAACCGCAGCTATCAACGGCCATGTGAATTTTTGTTGTGTTGCCACCACGACTTTTACCTATCGCTTGTTTGTCTTCTGTGCGGGCTCCTGTCGCATGTTGATGCGCTTTAATTATGCTGCCATCAATGAATTCCCATTCCAAATCAATCTGTTGCCGAAGCTCCGCGAAGAGTTGCATCAATATGCCCTTTTTAGACCACAGGTTGAATCGGCGGTAAATGGCACTCCAATCTCCAAAATACTCTGGTATATCGCGCCACGGGCAGCCCACTCTCATTCGGTACAAAATACCTTCAACCGTATTTCTGTGCTCCGGCTTATCGTACACTCGTCCAGTTTTAAGCATTAATCTGTTTAGCTTTGACCAGTATTCATCTGATAACATTGTTCTTGGCATGATGGGTTGTCGTAGTTGGTTTTTGGCGAAAGTGATTATACCAATCCATCATGTCGCCTAATAAATCATCACCAAAGATCAACAGCCCCTAGCTATTTTGCTGACGGTGCAAATTAATTAACAGTTCTGCTTCTGCGCGTGGTAACTCACATTCGCGCATTACCTCTTCCAATCCAGCGCCGAGTTGCACCATTTTTACTGCGCGGCTGTATAGCCTGGAATCAGGATCGAACAATTGTATTTTTTGCTGATGCTCAGTCACTTGTTCTAATTCACTGGCAAGTGCCTGTTGATTCCGCTCTATAGTTTGAAGTATGTGTTCAAGTTGTAGAATTCGCTGACCTACCCCAATGACACCACTGCGTAACTCTTCGATTTCAGAGCTATGGTCGAGTTGCTGAGTAGGTATCTCTGCGATACGTTGTGCTAGTTGTTTTATTTGCTGTTGCTGCAATCGATGGTGCCAGACAACAAAAATGACCAGCAGTATTGCTACTGCTGGGATCACGAATATTGCTAACCATTCGAACGTCAGAGGCACGGGATACAACCGGTTAAATATTGGTAATTTCGTCCCATTCTTCGTCGCTAAGAAGTTTGTTCAGATCGACTAAGATCAGTAGTTCACCATCACGGTTTGATACACCTTGAATAAACTTAGCGCTTTCATCGGTACCGACATTTGGTGCAGTATCGATTTCAGAACCGCGTAAATAAACAACCTCAGCAACGCTATCTACCAGAATACCGATCACTTGCTTGTCTGCTTCGATAATCACAATCCTGCTGTTTTCTGTCACATCAGTCGGCGGTAAACCAAATCGGGCGCGGGTATCAATGACCGTTACCACATTACCACGCAAATTGATAATGCCCATTACGTACAACGGAGCACCAGGTACAGGTGCTATATCGGTGTAACGCAACACTTCCTGCACTTGCATTACATTAATACCGTAAGTTTCTTCCTGCAGCTTAAAAGTGACCCATTGTAAAACCAGATCATTTTGTTCTTTAGTTTTCACTGATTGCGCCAACAAATTACTCATGTATTGCTCCTATACCTCAAACCTTGGTCCGTACTTAGTCAGAACTGCCAGCGCCCTGCGCTAACAACGCAATCATCGCATCTACATCTAACAAAGCACACATATGCTGTTTTATCAATCCGGCTAACCAGGGTCTTTTCCCTTCAGTGGCTCGCCACTTCACTTCATCTTGTTCTAACGCTACGGTGTTGACCAACGATTCGCATGCTAAGCCCCACGAACTCTTACCCAGCATAATAACATATTGATAGTTTAGCGTTTCTGCGAGCTGTTGATCATATTTTTCTGGCATGACCCACATCGCGGTATTCACCACATTAATTTTTTGTTCCCGATACAACATGACACCTTTGTACCACGCAGGTTTACCTGGTAACGTATTTAAAGTGGTAATTTTATGAATGCCACCCAGCTCTTTTAATGGTAACGCAACTTTTAACCCTGCCACTGAAAAAAACAACGCCTGAAAACGGCCAGAGCGATAGTCTTTCACCGCAGAAGCAACAGGCGCGGCTGGTGGCGGCGTAGTGATGTTCGGCGCAGAGATAACCGGTGTATCCGGTTTTTTCGTCGTTTGCGGCACCGCAGCAACAGGTTTTGCCAAGACGGTTTCAGGTATTACTTTTACCGTTACAGGCGTTATTCTTTCTACAACTGGTACTACGTTCTGAACTACCACAGCAGGTTTTTCAGGTTGCACAGTAGCCAACAATTGATTTAATTGCTGCTTTTTAACCTGTGCCACAACACTGATGTCGGGCTCCTGCTCTTCCGTCAATAATGCGTTCAAATAATGACGCATCACCTTTTGACTGGCAACCAGTTCACTCATTGCCTGACTCCGGATTCAACTGTAATAAATAAGTCAGCAGTGTATTGTAGGCAAATACCCCACGAGATTTAGGAGCAAAGACCGGTGGCGGCGTTTGGGCAAGACTGGCATCGCGCATTTTCGTGTCGATAGGAATCACTGCCGACCAGACCAAATCCTGATATTTACTTTTTAGTTCTTTATATGCTTCTAATGATGCTTTAGTTCTTTTGTCGTACATCGTCGGAACTATTGTAAATTGATAGCCTGGTTGGGTATTACTGCTTTGCATCAGTTGCATGGTGGCCAGCATACGATCGAGGCCTTTGAGAGCCAAGAACTCAGTTTGTACCGGAATGATTATCCGGTCACAAGCTGCCATCGCATTGACCATGAGCACCCCTATCACAGGCGGACAATCGATAAGCACATAGTCGTACTCATCGTTGATTTTCGCTAGTGCTTTTTTAAGGATTAAACCCATCCCACCTTTATCACCCAATGACCGGTCTAAGGTAGCAAGAGCCATGGATGACGGCAAAATATCCAGATTGTTCATACCACTCGGGCATAACGACTGCATAATTTCTTCTTTACTGATACTTTTCCCACGGATAAAAATATCGTAGACGCTATTTTCCAGCTCTTCTGCATCAATGCCGAAATAATAAGTTAACGACGCGTGCGGATCGGTATCAATTAACAATACACGATGTCCGCGCCCCGCTAACAGAGCACCCAGTGTCACTGTGGACGTCGTTTTACCGACACCACCTTTTTGATTAGCAATAGTCCAAACGACCAATTAATTATTCCCGTTATTTTTCTTCGTAGAATCAACTTCAGCATCTGCTGCTGAGGTTATCTTAATACCACCATGAGGCAGTCTAATGACTTTAATTGTGCCGTCATCAGCCTGAGAAGGAGCTTTTAAGACTTCAGCAGCCTGCTGCACTGTAGATACTTCCGATACCGAATTGGTAGCATTCACAGGCCGCGCTGCGAACTTCGAAATGGCTATCACTACCTTCCGGTTTTCTGCTCTGCCAGCCGCAGTACTATTATCTGCAAAAGGAGCAAACTCGCCGTACCCTTCTGCCGCGAGGCGTTCGGGTCTAACCCCTAGTCGCTGTAAGTCACGCAATATCGCAGTTGCCCTCGCCATCGACAACTCCCAATTCGACGCATAAATTTCATTGTTCATCGGTTGGTTGTCAGTGTAACCACGTACCCGAACAATATTACTGGTCTGATTAAGGATAGTCACAATTTCAGTGAGTAGCACTGATGCGGAAGAAGTTTGTACACCGCTACCACTAGGAAACAACAATCCGCTATTAAGTTGAATGGTTAACCAGTCTTCATCATTTTCTACTTTTGCAACACCTTCTTCAATCAGATTTGCCAGTGATTGTGTTAGCTGCTCCTGCAATGATACCAACGGATTCCCATATTCTGGCTGCTTCAGAATCGGTTGTTCAGTAGCATCGGCGACAATGTCAGGCCCTGTAGGTGTCTCCAGCGACGAGCCAAATTTTTGATAGTCGCTACGCGGTTGATTATCTGTTAGTACATCTTTACCCTTGACGCCTGTCTCTGGTTTGACTGGTTGCTCAAAGACTTGGGCTAAAGTGCTGGATATTGTTTTGAATTTCTCTTCTTTGGCAATCGCCAAAGAATATAAAACGACGAACAGCGCAAACATCAAAGTCACGTAATCAGCATAAGAGACTAACCACCGGTCCAATGGTTCTTTGTCCTCATGCTCCTGATAACGAACTCTGCTGCGATACATCAGATCACCCGACCCGATAAGCCGCAAGTTTACGTTCAATGACCCGGGGATTTTCGCCATTGGCAATAGAAACGACGCCTTCGACAATCAGTTCCTGATATAAAGTGCGTTGAATAACAATACTTTTTAACTTATTTGCGATTGGTATAAACACTAGGTTGGCAAAACCAACACCATAGACTGTCGCAACAAATGCTGTTGCAATGCCGTGGCCAAGCAATTCTGGTTTATCAATATTTTGCATTGCCTGAATTAAGCCAAGTACAGCACCGATAATACCGATAGTCGGACTGTAGCCGCCCATTGCTTCGTAAATTCTGGCAGAGCGTAGCAATCGTTCACGTTCAAGCGTTAACTCTGCATCAAGTGCATCTTGTAAAATTGCCGGTTCTACACCGTCTACCAGCAGATTTAATGCATTGTGCAAAAACGGATCTGTTTCCTGCAAGGCTTCAGCTTCTAGCGACAAAAAACCATTGGTACGTGCGGCAGTCCCCCAGTTGATTAAACGTTCAACCGTGGCATTTAGCGGTACATATTGTGCCTGAAATACCCACGACAACATTTTGACACCGACTGTAAACTGCGGTAGCGGCGTCTGGAATATGACGGCACCAAGAGTTCCACCCAAAACGATCACTAGGGCAGGTAAATCGAACAAGGTCGATAACGCGCCACCGTGCAAAGTGTAACCGCTAGCAACCGCAGCCAAACCAAGAATTAAACCTGCAACGGACAGTTTATCCATGCCCA
Organism: Gammaproteobacteria bacterium; assembly: GCA_018820995.1. Lineage (GTDB taxonomy): Bacteria > Pseudomonadota > Gammaproteobacteria > Enterobacterales > Alteromonadaceae > Pararheinheimera. The sequence goes on from JAHJNE010000156.1 coordinate 5,395, forward strand.
ACTTCCGCAACTAACTTGCTGGCTACATCAGCTAAATTCACTTCTACATCGGTCAATCCAGCGCTGGTAACTGCTTGAGGCATTCCATAAACGACACAACTCGCTTCATCCTGTGACCAGATTTTCGAACCAAATTGCTTCAGTAACCGACATCCGTCACGGCCATCGGAGCCCATACCTGTTAAGACAATTGCTAATACTTTATCGCTAAACACTTTTGCTGCAGTGCCGAAAGTAATATCGACACTTGGCTTAAAAGTAATTCGTGGTGAGTCATCATCTTTGATCCGCAATTTTGCTTGTGAATCAGATCCCTCCACCAACATTTGTTTGCCGCCAGGCGCCAGGTAAGCGACTCCGGGACGAAGAATATCACCGTCAGCGGCTTCTTTGACTTCAATTTTTGCAAGTGAATTCAGTCGACTGGCAAATGCTCCGGTAAACGCCGCGGGCATATGCTGTACTAATACGATTGGTAACGGGAAGTTCGCAGGCAATGCAGTAATGATAGTTTGTAATGCCACAGGACCACCTGTTGAAGTACCAATAGCGACCAGTTTGTATTGTTTACCAGAAGATTTAAAATGCGTGGAAATGGCAGTATCCGATGATTCAGAGCGTTCGGTACTGCGTAATAATTCGGCTCTTGCCAGCGGAGTGCGAGCCAAGGCCGAAGGTGCCGGCCTTGTTGGTGTTGGCGTAGACGTAGCGGCCGGCTTAACAAACAACCTACGCCGAGCTACAGCTTTAACACGCTGACGCAGCACTTCAATGGCTTCGCCTTTGTCACGGGCGATATCTTCAAACTTCTTCGGTAAAAAATCAACCGCGCCAGCATCCAAGGCATCTAAAGTTGCTTTGGCGCCGGCGTGAGTTAAAGACGAAAACATCAGGATAGGAACTCGCTGATTTTTCAGAATTTCCCGCACAGCCTGAATGCCATCCATCACCGGCATTTCCACATCCATGGTAATGACATCAGGTTTTAATTCAGCGGCTTTCTCTACAGCCTCTTTACCGTTGTTCGCGGTTCCAACCACCACCAACTCAACGTCAGCGGCTAGTATTTCCGTCAGCCTGCGGCGAAAAAAACTTGAATCATCTACAACTAACACCCTGATCGACATAGATGACTCGCTTATGAAGTTAGATTGTTAAACCGATCAAACTTAATTTTCGATTTTTTCGCATAGTGCTTCAGTAAATTCGGCACGTCGAGGATCAACGCAATACCACCATCAGAGGTGATTGTTGCACCGGCCATACCAGGTGTCCCTTGTAATAGGGCATCAAGAGGTTTAATGACCACTTCTTCTTGACCAACCAGTGCTTCAACAACAAAGCCCACTTGCTGTGTGCCTATTTGCACTATCACTACATGACCTTGCTCGCGCCGGATTTTACGGTCGGAACCACGGACCAGCCAATGCTCGAGATAAAACAATGGAATTGCTTTATTACGCACGACAATCGTCAGCTGACCATCAACAGTATTAGTTTTTGACAGGTCAAGATGGAAAATTTCATTAACAGTCGCTAGCGGCAAGGCGAAAGGTTGTTTGCCAACGATAACCATCAATGTTGGTAAAATTGCCAGAGTCAGCGGTACTTTTATTTCAAGTAAAGTTCCCTGCCCTAGTTTCGAATGAATATGAACAGTACCGTTCAGCTGGTTGATTTTGGTTTTCACCACATCCATACCAACACCACGGCCAGATATATCCGAAATTTGTTCTTTGGTAGAAAAACCTGGCGCGAATATTAAATTAAATGCTTCGGTATCAGACATCCTGCCCGCAGCATCCGGGTCCAAAACACCGCGTTTTATCGCGATATTTTTTAATTTTTCCGGATCCATACCGGCACCATCATCCTGTATCGTTAACAGAATATGGTCACCTGCTTGTTGTGCGGCAAGTTTTACTAAACCAGTCCTTGATTTCCCGTTGGCAGCGCGCACATCAGGCATTTCAATACCGTGGTCTACAGAGTTGCGCACTAAGTGAACTAATGGATCAGCTAACGCCTCTACCAGGTTTTTATCCAGGTCTGTGTCTTCACCTTCCAACACCAAATTAATATCTTTTTGTAGCGAACGTGCTAAGTCACGAACAACCCGTGGGAAACGACCAAATACTTTCTTAATTGGTTGCATCCGGGTTTTCATCACAGCGCCCTGCAGGTCTGCAGTCACTACATCAAGATTAGAAATGGCTTTGCTCATTTCTTCATTTTGCGCCACGCTCGATAAACTAACGAGCCGGTTACGCACCAGAACCAGTTCACCAACCATGTTCATAATTTGATCAAGACGTTTGGTATCAACCCGAACCGTCGTATCTGCTTGAGCGGCATTTCCACCGCCTTTACTATCATCGCCATCGCGCTCTTTTGTAGCACTTGCAACTGGTGCTGGAGCCGCAGCCTTTGGAGGTTCAGCGGGTTTAGGTG
>JAHJNE010000157.1 GCA_018820995.1 Gammaproteobacteria bacterium
CATACCGATAGTGGCTACTAAAATGTAAATAAACACCGAGCCTACTTTCGAAGCACCAACCGCTTCCAACTCACGAACTTTGGTGGTCGATAATAACAAACCAAAAGTAGTCGCCAAAACCACTAGCCAGAAAAAACTACTGGTCAAGCTGTACATCGCCAGTTGTGGTGCATTTTGTTCAATCCACGGCGCGATGAAATTGGCCAATAAATGTGACAAACCAGCCACGCCAAAACCAACGGCTAATAGCCGCATCAAATCGGTGGTGGTTGGATTTTTTGAATTCTCCGCCTGATATTTTTCGATTTTTGCTTTTAAATGTTCAATTGCGGACGTGTCAGCGCCGTTGGCCTTATCGATTCGTACTGAATTTGCGGCCATCCATAACAGCACAGCGGTCCAAATATTGGCAACTAACACATCAACAGTAATCATCACAGAGAAAATGTCACCACCAACACCAAACACTTCTTTCATTGCAGCCTGATTCGCGCTGCCTCCGATCCAGCTCCCTGCCACTGTCGACATGCCGCGCCAGGCAGCGTTTGCGCCATCTCCGCCCAATTGCTCCGGAAAAAACTGCCCAACCACATACAAAGCAATAGGCGCACCGATAACGATGCCGACGGTCCCGGTTAAAAACAGGATCAACGCTTTTGGGCCAAGACCAAGGATAGCTTTGAAATCAATACTTAACGTTAATAATACCAAGCACACCGGTAGCAAATAACGGGACGCCATTTTGTACAATTCAGACTTATCACCATCAATAATCCCAAAACTGTTAAATAACGAAGGAATAAAATAACAAAGTAAAATTGATGGCACATAACGATAAAATTTTTGCCAGCCCGGATGACTGCTATGACTGGTGTGAAATACGAAACCAAGGATGAGGGCAAGTAAACCCAGCACCACGGCATCATTGGTAATTAAAGCGGTTGATTGCATCAGCAGATCCCCAAGGGTTATTCGTGGACAAGGTCAACTTCACAATGCAGCATCTTGAAACTTAACCAGCTCGCTGCATCTGTTGCAATGAAACCTGGCTTAAAGCAGTTCTTCTTCGGCTAAAATCGCTTGGTTGACCTAACTTATATTTTTTATATTTGCAATCAATCTAGCATAGAACTTAGCTTAGGCAAAGCTGGCTTACCAGTTTGGCGACTTGATGCAGTTTATTTGTGATAAGCGGTAAAACTATAGGTTAAGTTGACTTAAAAATGCCGGCATTCTGCCATCTGTTTGCACTGTTGGTTAAAAGTGCACCACCATAAAATAGCGGCTTATAGCACTAAAGTAGCGTTGCCTACGTTCGGTGCCAAGACTAGCATCGACCCACATAGATGGGATCCAAACTTGCGATCCCCAATCGCGATCAAGGGGAATCAAATGAAGGTGTTAATTACTGGTGGCGGCGGTGGCATTGGGTTTGCAGTTGCTTCTGAATTTGCAAATGCCGGTTATGAAGTGATTCTGGCGGATTTAAATACCGAACTGGTCAACGCTAAGGCTGCAGAATTGACTGCTCAAGGTTTAACTGCCAGTGCGGTGATGCTGGATTTAAATTCACAGCAATCCATCGAACAAACGGCTGCAGCAGTGGGTGCAATCGATGTCCTGATAAACAACGCAGGCATACAACATGTCTCCAGACTGGAAGACTTTCCAGAGCAGAAATGGCAACAACTGCTGCAAGTAATGCTGACCGGCCCGGCGATGCTGACCAAAGCTGTGCTGCCAGGGATGCGCGAACGAAATTTTGGTCGTGTGATCAATATTGGTTCTATTCATGCGCTTATTGCATCGCCGTTTAAATCTGCCTACGTCGCAGCGAAACATGGTTTATTAGGCTTTAGTAAGGTTGTGGCGCTGGAAAATGGTGATATCAACTTCACCATTAATACCATCTGCCCGGCTTATGTGCGTACGCCGTTGGTCGAATCTCAAATCGCCGCCCAATGCAAAGAGCACAACATGACCGAGCAGCAGGTTATTGAACAGATTATGTTGGCACCGATGCCGCAAAAAGCTTTTATTGGTGTCGATGAAATAGCGGCGACGGCACTGTTTTTATGTCAAAACGCCACCCGCCACATGACTGCTCAAACATTGGTGCTGGATGGTGGCTGGACCGCCCGCTGACATTTAAAAAAAACTCAGGCACAATCAGGGACTTCTCTGAATGAATCAAGCGCCGACGATGCTCTTATCTCAAGGTAATATTGGCCTTGGCACCATTGCCGCCTTGTCACTGCTGTACCTACTGGTGCTGTATAGTGTTGGGCGGCTGGGCCGAAGAATTACCGGTCACCATCCGCTGGCCCCCTGGGTGTTTAGTTTCGCGCTCGCCATTTATTGCACCTCCTGGGCTTTTTATGGCGTGACCGCACAAGCGGCCGTCAATGGTTGGTGGATCCCTCCTACTTATATTGGGTCATTATTGCTGTTCTGGTTTGGCTTTGGGCTGATCGCCCGTATCGCCATTGCCTGTCGCCGCTATCGTATTACTTCCGTTGCCGATTTTATTGCTACCCGCTACGGCCACTCGCGGCTGCTGGCCGTTCTTACCACACTCATTGTTCTCACGGCAGTCATTCCCTATATCGCGCTGCAACTACAAGCTGTTTCGACCAGTATTAATGCCTTAGTCATTCGCGACAACGAACTTCGTTGGTATCAGGATACCGGTCTATATGTCAGCATCTGGCTCGCCGTTTTTGCGATGTTATTTGTTGGCCGTAGTGCCAAAGCACATCAACCAAATCCGGGATTAATGACGGCTATCGCCTTTGAATCCCTTGTAAAATTATTGGCATTGTTGAGCGTCGGCATTTTTGTCTGCTGGGGCTTATTTGATGGCATTGGTAGTGTTTTTAGCCAGGCAGCGGTGCATCCGGCGGTCAATCAGTTGCAACAAAAAGCCCTGCCAACTTCAGTGTACTGGATCCATGTATTGCTGGGTTTTGTTGCCACTTTGTGTCTGCCTCGCCAGTTTCACGTTAATTTTGTCGAAATTCAGCACTTGCGGCATTTGCATTTATCGCGGTTAATTTTCCCGTTGTATTTACTGTTGATGAGTCTGTTTACGCTACCGATCGCGCTCGCCGGATTGATGCTATTAGGCCCGGACGCCAATATCGACTTAGTAGTATTGCAATTACCGTTATCTGCCAATCGGACCGACATGGCGTTACTGGCCTATCTGGGCGGATTTTCAGCCGCCACCAGTATGGTGATTGTGGCGACCGTGGTGCTCGGAATAATGATCACCAACGATTTATTGACCCCGCTGATTTACCGCCAGCAACAGTTACCGGCCGATGGCAGCCCTTGGATCAAAATCGCCACCTTACGCCGGATGTCGATGCTCATCGTCCTGGCATTGGGCTATTTGTATTACCGCTGGATCGGCACTGAAACAGGCTTAGCACAGCTGGGCCTGATGGCATTTGCCTTGATCGCACAATTATCGCCGGCGCTTATTCTTGGGCTGACCAGTCGGAAAGTGAATCGTCAGGGTGCATTAGCAGGCCTTAGCAGTGGCGCTGTATTATGGGCCTATATTCTGTTATTACCTGAACTGGCGAGAGCCGGTTTACTGAATTGGGATTGGTTAAAACAAGGTCCGTTTGAGATCAGCTGGCTGGCGCCAACAGCACTGTTTGGTGGGCATTTCGACAGCGTCAGCTTAGGCGTGCTGCTGAGTTTGTCGATGAATGTGGCGATGCTGCTGTTGGTCAGTCAACTCAGCAATACACGGATCGGCGAGTGGCTGGAAAGTGGCCGTTTTTTACGCCGCGAAGTCATAAGCGAAACCGAGCAGGTTCCCCAACTAACTGTGCAGGATAGCTATTTACTGGTTCGCCGTTTCGCCGGTGAACGGGAAGCGCGGCAACTGTTGCAACGTTATTTAAAAACCAGTAGCCCCGCTTTGGATAAGCTGGCGCCAGCTAATTTGTTGCAAGGGGTTGAACGTTCGCTGGCTGCGGTTGTTGGCGGCGCGTCCATGCGACTGCTATTAAATGCTGCCAGTAAAAACAGTCAGCTGCCGCTGGAATCAGTCGCTCGTTTTGTCGACGAAGCAAGTCAGGTCTTCTTGTTTAATCAGGCGCTGCTAAGAGCAACCATCGATAACATTAGCATGGGTATTAGTGTCGTCGATGCAGACTTACGGATTCTGGCGTGGAACCAGCGCTACCTGGAAATGTTCGCTTATCCGCCAGGTTTGGTCGAAGTTGGTAAACCCGTCGCCGATTTAATTCGCTACAACGCGGAGCGAGGTTGGTTCGCCCCAGCAGCGACAGCTGAAACCGATAGCACAGCGGATCACAGTAATGTGCAGCAGGAAATCGATAAGCGCTTAAACTTCTTACGTCAGGGCAGCAGCTACAAGTTTCAACGCCGCCAGCCTGATGGCCGGGTGTTTGAAATGCAAGGCAACCCGCTGCCGGGTGGCGGTTTTGTTACCACGTACAGCGATGTCAGCTCCTTTATTGAAGTACAACAAGAACTGGAGCAAAGTAACGACACGCTTGAACAAAGGGTTCGTAGCCGCACCAGTGAACTTGAACAACTGAACCAACAATTGGCCAAAGCCAAACAACAATTGGAAGAACAAACCACCAGCAAAAATCGTTTTTTCGCAGCAGCCAGCCATGACTTATTACAACCCTTTAATGCAGCAGCATTATTTTGCGGTCTCATCCGCGAGCAAGCGACAGACGATAATGTACGCGCCCTGAGTAAAAATCTGGCGGCATCTCTCAATTCTGCCGAAGAACTGCTCGCCAG
>JAHJNE010000158.1 GCA_018820995.1 Gammaproteobacteria bacterium
CTTTTTGGAGTTACTGGATGCACAGCGCGAGTTACTGGCAGCTCGTGATCAACAAGCGCGGCTGACCCAGCAAAATTTCAGTCGTTTGGTGGATATCTACCGCAGCTTTGGTGGTGCGGCTTTAGAAGGTTAAAGCGTATTGTTAAAGGTTTTTTAATGATTTTTGGTGACTATTTTTTGCTGAAAATGGCAGCACCGAACTTATGGCTTTAACTTAAGGCTCTAACTTAATGGTCAAATGATGTTTTGACAGTTCCTGCTTGGGAAAACTCGCTGTTGCAGCTCGTATCAAGGATTGCGGCCTGTCCCCCGTACCTTGGTCGCAACCGCGTGTTTTCCCTTTTTTATGCCTGCGTTCGCATAAACAAAATTTGTTGTTTAGACAGGTGGCGGCACAATTGCCGATAGCAGGCCTTGTTCACGATATTGATCCAACACCTTTTGAAATGCTCCGGCACTGGCTTTTTGTTGAATAAATTGATTAAGTTGTTGCTGCTGTGCTTTGGTCAACGTGGGCCCATACATGCAGTGGATTGGATAAGTGGTCAGCGTCAGCGTTTTAAAATCTGCTAATTGCAGCATATAAGAAGCTTCAGTGTCAGAAAGTACAATGGTTTCCAATTCACCACGCAATAACCGGATAGCACTAGTTGCTGGGGTTACACTATCAACGCGCAACAATTGACGGGTTTTAAATATCGGCTGTAATTGTGGATAAACATACCCTAAAGTCGTGCCAACTTTACCTTTACTGCGCTGGATAAAATCTTCTAAATTCAGATAATTACGCCGGCTAATAATTAAATCCTGAAACACCAATAACGGTGGGCTCCACGCCAACTCTGGCTCTGGATACCATTCAGGACTGGCTCGACAATAAATATCTGCTTCACCACTTAACAAGAAATCCGCCAACCGTTTGCGCGGCATCGCCACCATATCGAGTGTGACGCCAAGCTCATTGGCTAGCATTTGATAGATATCCGGCATAAAGCCGGTAGAAACTTGCCCCTGATGCAGAATAACTGCAGGTGGACTGTTAAAGTCACCGTAGATTGCCCGCAGCGACGCCGCCGACACTTGAAAACAACCTAAAAACATCAAGCAGTAACGAAACTTCACGAATTCCATGCCCCACAACTATTCCAGCAGCAATATTGGTCTTGCCGTGCCTATTGTAGTCGGATGGTTCTACATTGTCTGCTGTAAAGATGTGACTCGTACCCGCCGGCGGTAGCTTGGGTGCACTGAGAATGGTGCTGCTACCTGATATCTCTGACTGAAGAAGTCGAGAACTGAATCTGCGGTTAAACGACGATAAGGAAGTTGGTGACGGGTCATCACCGCGTCGGCGAGATGTTGCAGCATCTCAGCCAGTGGTAAACCTTGTGGCTTGGCAATTTGATAAACACCGAATAAATAGTTCAGCGCCAGCACCGCATAAGAACAATCTCCCCGACGACTGACCAATTGCAGCTCTTGCAATCTGATGCCAATGTCGCGAATTTTTTGTAATCGTTGATGCTCTTGCATGATTTGTAGTTCCGATAACTGCTGATACTACCTTATCGGTCGCAGTCAGAGTTCCTTGAACATTAAAATTCCACTTTGCGCGCCTTTCCCAGCAGAACATCAGACAATGACTATACTGCTCATGGGTTTAGCAACGGATGAGGACAAGGAATGACGGTAAAATTAGTGGTGTTAACAGAGAACCGACCGCATGAAAAACGGGTGGCACTGGTGCCGCAAGTCGCCGAAAAACTATCTGCATTAGGTATAGAAATTTGGTTGCAACAAGATGCTGGTATCGCCAGCCGCATTCCCAACCAGGCCTATCTGGATGCCAAAGCCAGTCCTGCAGTGCAATTAAGTTCCGACATCCCTGCACTTTTAAGTAATGCCCAGATTGTGGTTGCGGTACAACCTCCGTCTACTGAAGTACTACAACAGATGACACCCGGCACAATTTTGCTGAGTTTTGTCTATGCCCAGCGCGAACAAGAGTTGGTGAAACAAATGCGCGATTTGCAACTGACCTGTTTTGCGATGGAACTGGTACCGCGTATTAGTCGAGCCCAGGCGATGGATGCGCTGTCGTCCCAAGCCGCGCTTGCCGGATATTATGGTGCGCTATTGGGCGCCACGCAGTTGGCGCGCATTCTACCAATGATGACCACGGCGGTAGGTTCTATCCGCCCGGCTAAATGTTTGGTGATGGGACTTGGTGTTGCCGGATTACAAGCCTTAGCGACTGCCAGAAGGTTAGGCGCGGTGACCGAAGGTTACGATGTTCGCCCCGACACCAAAGAACAAGCCGAGTCGCTGGGTGCTAAATTTGTCGACACCGGCGTTGATGGTCGAGGTGAAGGCGGTTATGCCCGCGAGCTCAGTAGCGAAGAGCAGCAAAAAATTCAGGCGGTACTGACCAAACATATTCAGCAAGCGGATTTGATTATTACCACCGCCGCTATTCCCGGCCGCCCTTCGCCAAAGCTCATTAGTAAAGCACAGGTCGATGGCATGAAAAACGGTGCCGTGATTGTCGATTTAGCCGCCGATGGTGGCGGCAACTGTGAATATAGCGTGCCGGGTGAAACCATTCAGACCGGTCACATCACCATAGCTGCACCTTTTAATGTGCCGTCATTACTGGCTGAACATGCCTCCGAACTTTATGCAAAAAACCTGTTGAATTTAATCGGCTTATTCGTCAAAGACGGTGCCATTAATTTGGACTGGGACGATGAAATTCTGGCAAAAACCGTGTTAACGCATCAGGGCGAAATTAAAAACGCCGCGGCAAAAACGATGGTGGAGGGTTAAAAGATGGATTATCAAAGCATGGTACTGACCGGTTTTGTCGCTTTATATATTTTTATGCTGGCTGCATTTGCTGGGTTTGAAATTATCGGCCGGGTACCGGCGATATTGCATACACCGCTGATGTCGGGCTCGAACTTTATTCACGGCATTGTGGTGGTCGGAGCGCTCTGGGCGCTGTTAAACGCTACCAATTTGACCCAGCAAATTATCGGCTTTTTGGGGGTGTTATTAGGGGCAGGTAATGCCGCAGGTGGTTATGTAGTGACCGAGCGGATGTTGGAAATGTTCAAACCTTCAACTAAAACAAAATTATAAGGACGTTTGCATGCCGACTTCATTGATCATCGACAGCAGTTATTTTATTGCCGCTTTTTTGTTTATTTATGGTCTGAAACAAATGTCATCCCCTCGAAGTGCCCGCAGCGGCATTGTCTATGCCGGTATTGGCATGGTGATCGCGGTCCTGGCCAGTTTTTTGTATAGTCTTGATGTCCGGCCGGAAGCACAGCCTTTGCTGCAAACCAATCTGCTATTGGCATTACTGGCGCTGAGTCTGGGCCTTGGCTGGGCCTGGTGGAGTGGCAAAAAAGTGGCGATGACCGCCATGCCACAAATGGTTGCGCTCTATAACGGCATGGGCGGTGGCGCAGCTGCGGCGATTGCCGCCATTGAACTGAGTGGTTATCAAACCCATGGC
>JAHJNE010000159.1 GCA_018820995.1 Gammaproteobacteria bacterium
CAGGATAGTTTGCAGCGCAATACCATCGCACTTTTTACCCATTGGTTGGAACAGCAGGCAGCCAGCTCGTTATTACCCGAGCTTAGTCTTCTTTCCTCCACTTGATTGGCGCTGATCTGTGACAGATTAAAGGGATGACAATCGCAAACCACCACTGCGCTCCGTGCGCTGGATCACCGCTTGTTTCAGAACCTTTTCATCAGCGCACAACAGACTAAATTGTTTGGCGGCACGGGTGATCCCGGTATAAATCAGCTCACGGTTCAGCAGCGCGCTGCCTTGTTCCGGTAACACCAGAAGTGCATGGCCAAATTCAGAGCCTTGTGATTTATGCACCGTCATTGCATACACGGTTTCCACTTGTGGCAACCGGCTTGGCAACAACCAACGCACCGGCGCCTGCTGGTTGGAATTGGCATCAGCGGACACAAACACTACCCGCAATTGCGGTTCGCCATCTGTGGTTTCGAACCGCGGTAAACAAATGCCGACATCACCGTTCATCAAGCCAGTGCTGTAGTCATTTTGAACCACCATCACCGGTCGTCCCGCGTACCAGCCTTCGGTGCGCGGGATCAATTGCTGCCGCGCTAAAATAGCCGCAATCCTTAGATTTAACTGCTCAACACCATATTTACCCTGACGCACCGCCGCCAGTACCTGAAAACCGGCAAAGGTGTTCAGCACAGCCAAAGCCCAGCGATCATAGTCTTCATCACTGGCACTCGACGCTGGCACGGCTTGCACTAGCTTGAGGTAAGCAGAAAAGCCGGCTGCCAGCGGTTGTTCCGGATGGCCGTGCTGCATTAAAAAACTAAACTCAGCACTGTCCGGATTTAATCGCAGCCAGCGGACGTCCGGCGGTGGCTGACGCAGAATATCTGTTGCAGCAACCGCATCACCCGCATTTACCGCCGTAGCGAGCTGTCCAATGCCGCTATCCGCGCCAAAACGATGGCTGGTGCGTAACATCACTAATTGTTGCTCCAGCTGTTGCGGCTTTAGAGAAATCAGTTCTTCCGGCACCGCCTGGCCCGTCAATTGAAATAACCAGTCGGCGGTCTGCTGGCTATAGCCTCCTAACTGCGCATCACGACAGAGTTCAGCCATCACAGCCCCCGCTTCCACCGAGGCCAGCTGATCTTTATCGCCAAGTAAAATGAGCCGGGCTGAGGCCGGCAACGCCTGCAGCATCGCGGCAAACATTGCTACATCAACCATCGACGCTTCATCCACCACCAACACATCCAGCGGCAATGGGAAATCCTGATGAAAACGAAATTGGGCCCGATCCGGACCACTACCTAACAGCCGATGTAACGTTTGCGCTGCCGTCGGAATACTTTGGGTGACCGCATCGTCCCAGCCCAGTGCCGGCACTAACTTTTGTAGCGCCTGAGTGACTGACAGACTCAAGCGCGCCGCCGCTTTGCCGGTTGGTGCCGCCAATCGAATGGTTAACGGCCGACGACCGCCTTGTTGCAATTGCACTTGCTGCAGTAATAACAACAGTTTCACGACTGTTGTTGTTTTACCGGTACCCGGCCCGCCGGTGATCACGGCAAAGCGACTACTGACCGCCATCGCACAAGCGAGCTGCTGAAAATCGACCTTGGCTGCCTTGGACGAAGGAAACAATTGTTGCAGCCAGCTTTGCACCTGAGGCGCCGGAAAATGTTGACGTAACCCGGCCGTCAACTGACTGCTTTGCTGGATAAAACCAGCGATGTGCTGCTCATACTGCCAATATCGTCGCAGATACAAACGAGTCGCGATCAGCACAAATGGTGTGGTTGCAGCTACATCTCCGCTGGAATCAACCACGACGTTGTGTTGCTTCAATAACAACAACAGGTCAGGCAGTTGCTGGGTTTGACCAAAAGTTTTCAGTGCGTCACTACTGGCTCTGCTGCGCTGCGCAGCACTTTGTAAACTTTCGGGGTTTATAAATGCCTGTGCTAAATCTAAACACAGATGCCCTTGCGCTAGTTGGCTACTGGCAAGTGCCAACCACAGCCAAAACACATCTGGCGGGCTCGCAGGGTTGCTGGTGGTATCGGTTGCGGCGTGTTGGAGCATCTGTACCAGCGCCACATCTAATGGCCGCAACAGCGCTAATTGTTGCCAGCGCTGCAGTGTCTCCGCCAATGTGCCTCGCGCAGTGCCTGGCAAAATGTTTTGCGAAATACTTTGCGAAGTACTTAGCGAAGTACTTGCTGAAGCGCCCGGCACTCTGCTGGTTATTTCGGGCATTGACGTAGTCGCCGACGCTGGATTAGGTCCTGAATTCATCTCAAATACCACCGATGGTCGATTTTGTTCGGTCATAGCACCTCCGCCAACGGGCTGATTTTGCGACCGGCAAATAATGCATCCAGTGCCAACACCAATTCAGCGGGGATCACCAGCTCTAGCAAACCAAGTGGCGTAGCAGAGGCTGGCATCAGTTCAGTTGGCGTCTGTAAAAGATTGGCAGCGGCTGGATTTGCGCTGCTATTCGCTTCATCCCCGTTTGCAACTATCGCAGCAACAAGCGCTGGTCCTGAAAAAG
>JAHJNE010000160.1 GCA_018820995.1 Gammaproteobacteria bacterium
AAAATCGCAGATATTGGCGGTTATCTTCGCCTCATCCATGTAGAATGCGCTTTTAGAAGCTTATGCAGCTTTTACTCTTGCATGCATATCTGTAGGAATGTTGATGAAAAAGACTATTGCTTTAACGCACGCAAAGCTTAATTCTGACCGCTTGTTGGACTCAATTAAGTTTGAAATTAAAAAATACCTCAATAGAGAACGTCGCAAGCCGCTGCCAGCAGGCAAGGATTACTGGACATTTGACTGTCGCTTTGGCGCGTCAGAGGATGTCGCAGAAAAGATTTTTACTTCTGAAATCAATAAACATATTGACGCTGCCATGGCGCAAGCACTGCCAAGTTTTTATATCGAAATACTGGCAAAAGCCTGCAACCATCAGCCACGCGCCGAGGCAGCTGACGACGAAGCAGAAGAAGCGTAACAGTCCGGATGCTTGTCGCTATCGATGAGCATTTCATTTCTGACTGATCTGTCATTTCCATCAATTCACCAGCGCTAAATTGACTGAATTTCACGCAATGACAAACAATTGTCTCTTCTACCGCTAAAATACTGTATATTCCGCGCTCATTTTTAACTGTAGCTATTCTACAGAGGAACTCTTATGCACTTTTCATCTTTAGATTTAGCTCCAGAATTACAACGCGCTTTGATCGAATGTGGTTACAGCGTGATGACGCCGGTTCAGGTGCAGGCGATTACGCCAGCCCGTCGCGGCAAAGATTTACAAGTCACGGCACAAACCGGTACTGGTAAAACCGCCGCTTTTGCGGTTCCCCTGTTGCAGCGCATGCTAGACAAGCCAAAAGCGACCGCTTCGCGCCGTCCACGCGCTTTGATCCTGACTCCCACCCGCGAATTAGCCGAGCAGTTAGCCGACGCTATTGCCGCTTATGCACAATTTATCGAAATTAGCGTCACCGCATTATACGGTGGCGTAAAAATGGGTGGTCAGGCCAACAAGTTAAATGCTGGCGTTGATATCGTCATCAGTACACCGGGCCGTTTGTTAGAGCATATGGCACTGGGTAATGTCATCTTAAGTGATGTTGAATATGTGGTACTGGACGAAGCCGATCGGATGCTCGATATGGGCTTTATTACCGATGTCACCAATTTGCTGCAAATGACTGCACCAACCCGCCAAACCCTGCTGTTTTCAGCCACAACTTCACCGGCTGTGAATGAGTTGTCGCATAAAATTCTGAAAAATCACCAGCAAATCCGGGTCACCAAAGTCAACAGTACAGCGGACACCGTCAACCATGTGGTGTATCCGGTGGAAGAAGGCCGCAAAATCGAATTATTTGAACAGCTATTAGCGGAAAATAACTGGTTCCAGGTATTGGTATTTACCAGCACCAAAGAGCAGGCAGACCGTTTATTAGCTGGCTTGCAACAGCGTAAAATTGATGCCGCTGTTTGTCATGGCGATAAAAGCCAGGGCGCCAGACGCCGCGCTATCGCAGATTTTAAATCAGCAAAATTACAGGTATTAATTGCCACTGAAGTTGCCGCCCGCGGTCTTGATATTCAGGGCCTAGACTATGTGGTGAATTTCAACTTACCTTATTTACCTGAAGATTATGTCCATCGCATCGGTCGGACCGGTCGCGCTGGCGCCGCAGGTCATGCAATTTCATTTGTCAGTCGTGAAGAAGAGCACACTTTATCCCGCATCCAAAAGCTGATCGGTAGCGACATTAAACGGATCATCACGCCAGGCTTTGAAGTGAGTAACCGCGTTTCGTTGTTAAAAAGTATTTCGCGCAAAGTGTTGTCAGGTCGCTCCAACAAAGCCAGTGAAACCGTAATTGAATTGGCAAAGTCAGGCAACACGCCACGTAAAGGCAAGCCACGTAGCAAATAATTGCTACCAGCAGTGTCTGGCGTTGTTGAACCGTTGCAATAACGGCTTGCTGTAGCCATCAGCTCACGAAACAATCATCGATGCCGCCGATAGAATTTTTTATCGGCGGTATTTTTTTTGTGCGGAAACAAATAGCACAACATCACCAGGCCCACGTTAACCTGTCAACGCTTTGATAGTCACCTGCCGGCCCAAGTGTTGTCATCGCCCGCGCTGGTTCTTGTGCTTTGTCGAGCGTGCGTATTCCTTGCGATACACCGAGCATATTTTCTGAAATGGGCGGCAATGCCGTTAGTTCATTATTTTATACCTCGGTACAGATCCCCTTTACCAAACGACAAGCAAAACAGCTCCATTGCCCGCAGAAATTGTCCGGTAAAAGCCCCTCTAGCAGTCATATTCAGCAGCTGGGTTAAGTTTGATGATTTACCGATTTTTCAACGGACGTGGTCCCTTTTAGTGCTGGCCTTGCCGCCTCCTTCTATTCAAAGATGTCATATTCACTATGTATTTACAGTGATATAAACTGTTTGAAACTACAAAACGATGGAGGAAGCGTGACTCAAATTAGTGTGATCAATTCAATCGTCGTACCAGACGGTATGAACCTGACTGCTGAGACAATCCGCAATGAATATGTGAACTACTTTAAAGCGCAGGCGGGTTTTGTCAGTTCCACCTTTTATCGCGCTATCG
>JAHJNE010000161.1 GCA_018820995.1 Gammaproteobacteria bacterium
AATGGTTAAATAAGGTTCGGTAAATAAAAGAAACTTTTCACGCGATGGCGTGCGCATAGCCAACGGGAGAAAATCACAAAGGTGTTGCTGCACAAACAATACCGATTCCGTCCAGTCTTTGGTCGGCACTAACTCGATTTTAATCGGTAATACATGGTTTAACAGCGATACGTAGTCCGCTGACATACCTATATGTTTTTGCTTCGCGTCCAACCCTTCAAACGGGAGCCAATTGGGGTCAACGCAATAGCGTAATATTTGTTTTTTTTGCAAATACGAAATTTCATCGGCCGTAAATAACACTGCATCCTGTGGCTGCGACTTTACAGCTGCACTTACCACAAGAAAAATGCTGAAAATCAATCGGCAACAATTCAACATGAAACCTGCATCCGTAGACGATATACCCACATTATCAACCATAAACGGAGTTATGCACAGCTGCAAGCCCGGTAAACAATGATATTCAAAGTGTCCCTGACCAAATCAGTGTCACGGGTTAAGCTTTGTATAAAATGTCGACAACAACAACCGACAATCCCCCCAAAAAATCCGCTATGCTGCGCTTTATTGCGAAATTCGCTCCATAGCGAAGCAACAGAATTTTGTGTTATCGTCTGATCTGTAACAACAATAATAAAATTCTGAGGTGTATTTTGGCAGATTGGATGACCCTGATCCCCGCGCTGGTTGCGCTTGTAGTGGTACTTTGGAAAAAAGAGGTTATTGTCGCCCTACTGCTGTCGTTATTCAGCGCCGAATTGTTACTTATGCTCAAATCCGGCCACAATCTGGTCGAATCCACCGCTATGGGTGGTTTAAATGTGCTGGAATCAATTGTGTTGGTCATGACCGATGCCGGCAATGCCCGCTTGTTGTTATTCGCGTTGTTAGTTGGCGCTTTAATGGCGTTTATGCGGTATTCGGGCGGTGTTAGTGCGCTGGTGAACTTGTTAATCCGCAGAGGCATCGCTAAAAATGCCCGCCAGACCCGTTTTTTAACCTTCTTTACCGGGGTTGCGATTTTTATTGAATCGAATTTATCCGTATTAACGGCCGGTATTTTGTCACGTGGGTTGTTTGATAAATTTAAACTCAGCCGCGCTGAGCTTGCCTACATTATTGATAGTACCAGTGCGCCTATTTGTATTTTGATTTTACTCAATGGCTGGGGCGCTTATGTGCTGGGCCTACTTGGCACTTATCAATTGTCACAAAACCCAATTTCGATTTTAGTCCAAACCATTCCGCTGAACTTTTATGCCCTATTCACCCTGGGTCTGGTGCTGTTTACCATTATTAGTGGCCGTCATTTTGGGCCGATGCGCCTGGCGAATCAACAATTGCAGCTGAGCGAAAATAGCAACGCTAGTCCGGAAACCAACATTCCCGCAAGTAAAAGTCGTTATATGTTGTTGCCGTTATTAACGATGATCGTATCGATGGTTGGTTTTATGTACTGGACCGGCAACGGCAATTTAGCCGCAGGCTCGGGATCAAAATCCGTGTTATACGCCACGACTTTGGCCTGTGTCGTCGCTTATCTGTTACTGGCGTACGATAAACATTTTAATCATCAACAACTGGTCGATATTGGCTATAAAGGCATGAGTGAACTGCTGAGCCTGGTGACAATATTGTTATTAGCCATGGCGCTGGGTGCCAGCTTAAAAACGCTGGGTACCGGCAGTTACATCTCTGGCTTAGTGGCAAGTTCAATGCCGTTGTTTTTGATCCCTGCAGCGCTCTTTTTGGCCGGTGCGCTTATTTCATTTACCACAGGTACGTCTTGGGGCACTTTCGCCATTTTGATCCCAATTGGCATGCCGTTGGTGATTGATTTAAACCTGCCACCCGCTTTGATCCTTGCTGCAATTCTTGGAGGTGGTGTATTTGGCGACCATTGCTCACCGATTTCAGACACCACGGCCGTCAGCTCAGTGGCCGCCGGTTGTGATTTATTGGAACACGTAAAAACGCAGCTACCTTATGCGCTGTTTTGTGCTGCACTGACGATCATTGCTTATCTGGTCATGGGTTGGTGGATGATTTAATGAGTCTGCATCTTGCGGACATTTGAACAGTAGCTAGCTCGTTATGCGAGCTAGCTTTACAGAATGTTTAACGAAATTAGACCAATCAAATTTCGCCTTCGCTTTAAAGCATTCGGCATGTAATCCACTGAAGCGAACTTCCATCAAAACTACCGTCGCACATGCACGTCAATATTGTTTTGATCTGGAATTTTGTTTAAAAGTGTCAACTAAAAAAAATGATGACAATCAGCTGAGCAACAGATGCTGAATAACAACTCAACACTCTGCTTTGATAAAAAACGTTATTAAACCTGGCCGGCGGGCTTCATCTCGATGAGCTTTGCAGCAAGTGCTGCCGCATCATGAGGCCAAAGCGCTTCCGGCCTTGGTTGGTCTACACCAGTGACACCTTCTTGTGGCCGACAATTTTGCAACGCTTCTAACCAATCGGACCGCAACGAAGACATACCATAAATAGCTCCAACTAATGCTGCAGCGATCGCCGCATAACTGCCGGTATCTCCACCCTGCCTGACACTGCCAATAATTGCATCGCCAACTGATTTTGCGTAAAGCATTTGCCAAATTGCATTATGAAATGCACATAACACGGGCTGTGCCGGATCCGGATAATTAGCTGGAGGCATGAATAAAGCCTGATCAATGAGCTGCTTTAATGAAAAGTCGACTTTTAAGTCGCGCGCCCATTGTTGTAAATCCTGATAAAGCTCATCAGCAGATGCGCCCGTATCGATCGCTTTTGCCAATAACATGGCATATAAAGCGCTTACCTGCTGACAAAGCAGCGCGGGCTGAGTGAGCGCCGTATCCTGCATCGCCCAAGCTGCAACTTGCGGCAACGAGAAATGCACACCAAGCATTGAAATAGGCACTAAACGACAGAGTGCTGCAAGACTGCAATCATGTTCACTCGGCTGATGGGTGAATGCGCGTTGCAATGCTGGCGCAATGGCAAATGGATCAGTTTGCAACCAATATTGATAGGCCTGCCAAGCGGTATCTTCGCGATAACAACCATAATAAGACAACATCCGCGCTTGTAAAATCGCTAACTCACCATCTTCTGTGGGTTGACCGGCCAAGGTATGCCAAGGACCGGATTCCTGAAGGGTCAATAGCGTCTCGTCATTCAGGCTTGACCGTTCGTCAGATGATAAAAACTCAACTTGCACGCCCAACGCATCAGCGGTCAGAAAACTGAGTAGTGCCGCTTGCGCGCGCACGACTTTAGCTTCAACGGTCGTCTGGTCAGGGGTGGAAGTGACTTTCTCCATCAGGTTCTCCAGAAGGTTCAACATGGTGCGGTGGACAGATGCACTCAGCTTACTTAAGAGATTGATTATTTACCAGTTTTAGCTGAAAATTTTAGCAGTTCCAGGCATTGATCTAATTGCTGCTGCCAGTGGGTCAGTTCAAGCGCAAAAGTTGTCTGTACTTTTCGGGTATCGAGGCGGGAATTCTTAGGCCTGGGGGCTGGTCGGGCAAACTCCAGACTACTGACGGCTCTCAACGCCGGTTGATTTAACAGTATGCCTTTGTCAAAAGCCTTCTGGAAAATAGCTTCTGTAAATTGGAACCAGCTGCAATGGCCAGCCGCACAAAGATGATAAATGCCACTGAGCTTACTTGCAGCGAGTAAAGGCATCACCAGCAGTTGTGACAATATTTGGGTGACTTGCGCCGATAACACCGGGGCAAAAGTTGGTGCGCCGATTTGATCAGCGACCACTTTGATCATGGCTGTGGCTGGCTGTTGAGATTGCCGCTCTATTGCCAGACTGGCTTGATTGGCTTGCGCCAATTGCAGCATCGTCAACAGGAAGTTTTGCCCATCACTGTCATACAACCAACTGGTTCGGATCAATAAATGTAAACAACCCGAAGTTTGGATCGCCAACTCACCGGCTCTTTTACTGATGCCGTATTGCTGCAATGGCTGGCAGTCATCGGTCTCGCGCCATGGCATATCGCCCGATCCATCAAACACATAGTCGGTAGAAAAATGTACTAGCCAGATATTTTTTGCTTTGGCATGTGCCGCAAGAATGGCTGGCAATTGGTGGTTTAGCTGCAATGTCAACTCAACTGCAGTTTGTGCAACATCAACCTGCGTCATGGCCGCAGCATTCACCAGCAAATCAAACTCATGCTGCTGCAGCCATTGCTGTAGCTGAGCAATATTTGTTAAATCAAGTTGTTGCCGGGTTGGCGCTGTCACGTCGCCTAAAACTGCGAGATCACGTACTAAAGAACGACCCAGTTGCCCACTACCACCGAAAACACAAATTTTGGTCATGATACCTCTGCCATCAGGGCTCCGTTACCTTCGCTGTTGCTGACACGCAGTTCCCTGCAGGCAAAAAACCAAATAAACCAGCGACAAAACCACATGAGATTAAAAACTCACTGAACAATAGTCTGATATTTTACCAGAATTGAGGCCATTGAGTTTTTGTTGTGTTGGTTCAGGCGCCTGGGGCTAAATTAGCGATGGTTTGGGTCACGGAACTGGCGACAGTTTCAATTTTTTCTTGCGATTCATAAGCCTGATCCACTAATTGCACGCCGTGGTCTGAGAAATTGCTGGCATTTTTCATCCGGTCTAACAAACTTTTAGTCAGGTCCATG
>JAHJNE010000162.1 GCA_018820995.1 Gammaproteobacteria bacterium
TACTGCGTTGACTACGCCGCCAATGAAACGATCGTATTCAGCAGAAATACCCCCGGTTTTTACCTGTGTTTGCGCAATCGCTTCCCAAGGTAAATTGATCGAACCAATACCTGTGCGCAAAGCGCTGATATTCATGCCGTTTAAAAAATATCCATTTTCGGCGGCAGAAGCACCACCAAAGCTTGAAGCGGAAAACTGTGAGCTACGGGCAACACCCGGCGTTAATAGGGCGACGTTTTCAAAACCAGTATTAACCGGCATTAAATCCAGCGTATCAGCATCAAACGTCAGACCCGCGGTCGAATCGCCGGTATCAATCTGCCGCATCGCTGCGCTGGTGACACTGAGACGTTCGATATCGCCGCCACCATCCGGCAGCACCGGTGTATACACCTGCGACTGACCGAGGCTGATTTGCAATTGCTGGAGTTCGACCGGCGCCTGACCGTTGCGGCTGGCGAGCACCTGATAACGACCGACTGGTAAACCCCGTAATACATACTCGCCTTTGCTATTGGTTTGCACTGAGCGGCTAAAACCTTGCTCCATATGCTTCACCGTGATGGTGATGTTGGGTAGTTGTTGGCCACTACTGGAGCTGACAACCCCGCGCAATAAGCCTGATGTGTTGTCCTGCGCCAACACGGTTCCTGAATGTAAGGCAACGGCTAACGCGCTTGCCAGTAGGGACAGACGTAAGCTGTTGATTGGGTGACTGTGTTTCACTCTTCATTCCTTATTATATTGTGTACGATATATTGTATACCATTTAAGGTGGAGACCATCCTAGATTAAAAAAACAACAGTTGTAAAGAGGTAAATGACTAAAGGCGTGAACTGCGTTATCGAGAGGTTTTGTGCCAGATGAAAGTGAATGAATGGAATGATGACAAAGCAAAGTCTTAAATTACTATTAATCATATAGATACTGTTGTTTTGGCCGGCTGTGCTAGAGAGTTAACGCTGGAATTGGCTGGCGGGTTCGAGGTGCTGATCGGACCAGAAAGTTGAGCCACCATTCAGCAGAAAGGGCAGTGCATGATGCCTATGCTGGCTGAATGGTTGTGATGATTGCCGATGTCATTTTTTAACAAACGGTGTCAGTTGCTGTTGAAGTGACTGTTTCAGGTTTGCAATTCACTTAATAAACTTAAAAAGGGCAAGCCGGGTATT
This sequence comes from Gammaproteobacteria bacterium, assembly GCA_018820995.1. Lineage (GTDB taxonomy): Bacteria > Pseudomonadota > Gammaproteobacteria > Enterobacterales > Alteromonadaceae > Pararheinheimera. The sequence goes on from JAHJNE010000162.1 coordinate 1,174, forward strand.
GCTGCAAGCTGGCTGACGCTTGTTGTGCCAGACGTTGTTGGATCGTGGCCGATAGATTAATGCTGGCAATATAGGGCAGTTGGTCGGCCGGATTGCCAGTGATCACCTGATAAAACAACATGGCGGTTAACACCGAGCCTGCCAGACTGGCATGATTACCATCATCAATATGCAAAGCGATCCCCGGCCACTGCTGAATGTTGCTTTCCCATGCCTGCGGGATAGGGGCGAGACAGGCAGCTTCCCGTTCTACAATAGATTGGTGCAACTGATAAACTCTGGCGCCTTCAGTGGGGTTGCCCAAAGTGGCATGTTCCGGAAACAGAATAGGAGTGCCTTGCCTGGATTTAATCAACGCCACCCAATATAACGCGGCATTGATCGGGTAATGATAAAGCCCGGAGGTTGAATATTTCTGGCCTTGTAAAATCACATGGCTCCAGTGTTGCTGGTTCACCAGCGCTACGCTAACGTTGTCATGCAACCGCTCATCCAGGTATCCGGCGCCGCCACCTGTTTCTGTCTGCACAGACGCTTGCGGTCGCCCGGTTTGGATCATCTGTTTGAGCAGTCCACCTAAATTATTAAAACCAACATGGCTATTGCCTAGCAATAGTACCCTAAACTCATTGACAGTCCGGTTATCCGGCACTGGTAACCCTTGGCTGCTTTCTGGCAAGGTCGGTGAGGTAGGCGGTGTGGTCGTTGGTGGTCCGATTGGGGGAGAGTCGGAACTGCCACAACCGAATAATGCTGCGCCAAAGACGATTACAGCTACGAGGGTTCGGCATTTGGTTGCTTGGCGTTTTAGCATTACCACAAAAGTTGGGTTGCGTGTCGGCATGCAGAATTGCTCGCAGAAGGGCTTGGGCGCATTCCCAAAAAGGTATTTGGCCTGATGCAAGATTGTTGCATCCGCTTTGTTCATTGTTGCGAACTGCGGTTTGTGGTGGCGCATTCTCAGTGTACTCTTTTAATGAAAAGTAAAGTTCACTGAGACTAACGATCGCCGGTGGTTGCAGCTAGCTCTGCTCACTGATGATTGTGCGATAAATAGCTTACCAAAAGCTTATGCCTTCGATTTGATGCGCTCAGGGCTTGGCCGTTAAATCAGGGTTATTGGTCGAGACTAAATTGTGTTGCGCTCAGCCGCGCTGTAGCTTGTCGATCACGAAAAAAATAAGGACAACCGATGAAACCGAACATCCCTTACTTGCGCTTATGCCAACTCGCTGCTGTTTTTGTGTGCAGCCAGTTGCCGTTCCAGCTCCAGGCGAACGCCATGCAAACGAGCGCTGCATCTTCATCGTACTTCGAAGCCGAAGATATTTTTGCATTGGAATATGCGACATCAACCCAAGTGTCCCCTGATGGCAAAACCGTGTTGTATGTCCGCAACAGCAACGACATTATGACCGACGGTACCCACAGCACTTTATGGTTGGTGGATGTGAAATCGGGTCGGCAAACGCCGTTATTTGTCGACCAATTTAACTACAGTCAACCACAATGGTCCCCTGATGGCAGCAAAATAGCCTTTATTTCTGATCGTTCTGGTTCCCGGCAAATTCATTTGCATTGGCTGGCGGAAAATCGCACCGCGTTGTTAAGTGCGCTTCCCAAAGGACCGTCGAATCTAACCTGGTCACCGGATGGCGAACAACTGGCGTTTACCATGAGCGTACCAGGTGCTGCGGCCAAACTGGCAAAGCTGACCAAAATGCCAAAAAAACCGAATGGTGCGAAATGGTCTGAACCGGTAGTGGTGATTGACCGTGCGCAGTATCAGGCTGATGGTCAAGGGTTTCTGAAACCCGAATTCCGGCAAATTTTTGTGTTGCCGGCAACCGGGGGGAAAGAGCGTCAGCTGACTCAAGGTGAGCGACATTACGGCTCGGATTTAACCTTCACTCCGGATGGCAAAGGATTGGTTTTTTCGGCCAATCTGGATGCTGAATGGGAATATCAGCCTCGGGATAAAAACCTTTATCAACTGAATTTACAAACGGGCGCTTTGACCACGTTGACCACCATGGCTGGTCAGGAAGAGTCGGCCCAGTTTTCTCCTGATGGCAGTAAACTGGCATTTGTTTGGTCCAATAATGCCAAGGTGCCATTTACCAACGGCAAATTGAAAATGCTCGACCTGAAATCTGGCGCGATTTCCGATGTCGCAAAAGACCTGGATTTAGATTTGGGTTCGCCGCAGTGGCTCAATAATGCTGAACTTATTGTGCAATACGATGAACGTGGTATGCGCAAACTGGCTCAAATCAATTTAAAAGGGCAGCGTAAAGAGCTCACCGCGTCATTGTCCGGTACCGGTTTACCGCAGCCTTATCTCAGTGGCAGTTATCACTATAGCAATGGGGTGATTAGTTATACCCATGGTGACAGCCAACGTCCGGCGGATGTGGCAGTGATTAGCCAGGGCAAAAGCCGCGTTCTGACAGGATTAAACGAAGATTTACTGGCGCATAAAAAACTGGCGCAAGTGCAGGAAATTAATTATCAGTCATCGTTTGACAATGAAGCGATGCAAGGTTGGTATTTAACTCCGCCGGACTTTGATCCAACTAAAAAATACCCATTGATCCTGGAAATCCATGGTGGTCCTCATCTGGCGTATGGCCCGCATTTTAGTGCTGAGATGCAGCGTTATGCAGCAGCCGGTTATGTGGTGTTTTATGACAACCATCGCGGCAGTACCAGCTATGGTGAACGATTTGCCATGTTGTTAAATGGCAAATACAGTTCCGAAGAAGACTATGCCGACCACGATTCTGGTGTAAATGCCATGATTAAACTTGGCTTTGTTGATGAGAATAACCTGTTTATCGCCGGTGGTTCTGCCGGTGGTATCGCCACGGCTTATGCGGTGGGTTTAACCGACCGTTATAAAGCTGCGGCAGTGATCAAGCCTATTATTAACTGGCTGAGTAAAGTACTGACCGGTGATAGTTATTTGTATCAAACCTATCATCAGTTTCCGGGAGTCCCTTGGGAAAATGTTCAGCATTACTGGAAACGTTCACCGCTGTCCTTGGTGGGCAATGTAAAAACGCCGACCATGCTGATGACCGGTGAAGAAGATCGTCGCACGCCAATCAGTGAATCGGAGCAATTTTATCAAGCGTTAAAACTGCGTAAAATTGATACGGTACTGGTGCGGGTACCCGGTTCACCACATGGCATTTCCAACAGGCCCAGCCGGATGATTGCCAAAGTAGAATCCATGTTGGCGTGGTTTGAGATGTATCGCACGAAATAATGGGCGAGCGTCAATACGCTTAAGGATCGGTGATAAACGTCGAGTTGCGTCGCTTTCGCTGCGGATTCGCGAATGAGTTTGATGATTGTGTAATTCAAATCTTTGATGTTTAAAATGGCCGGGACAGAAACACCGGCCATTTTTATATTTATTTGACTGTGCTGGGAAACCAGCAATGCTTAAATCTATCTTGTTTTCACCAAACTAGGATTGTTGAGTTGACTAAGTCGGAGTTGCCACGACAACGGATAAAAAAGATGCGGACCGGCTTATTGGAAAAACCTCAGCGCCAGCCGCTGTCAGTTTTATTGATACTGATGTTTAGTTTGTATCTTGGGCTTGCCCTTATCACCATGTTTGTCTTTGAGACCATTACTGTATGGCCTTCTACCGGTGTGGCGTTGGCGGCCTTCTTATTTTGTGGTTGGCGAATATGGCCGGCGATCTTTGCCGCCTCATTGGCTGTGATCTTGATTTACATTGCCAGTCTTGGCCAGCCGTTCTCTCTGGCCGAGAGCCTGTCGATTTTACTGGCGACAGCGAGCGGCAATACTTTATCGGCGATGGTGGCCTTGTATTTTTGCGGTCGGGTGACCTCGTTACAGCTGTCCTTTGGTGATTTACAATGGGTGCTAAAACGCTTTTTGCCAGCGACCGCCATTTGTGGTGGCATTGCTTCGATATTTGGGATCGGAGTGTACTGGATCTTGGACATTCCTTGGGTCGAACATTATGTGACCGGCGTTGCAAACTGGAGTGTCAGCAATATGGTTGGGGCATTAATCGTAACGCCCTTGCTGCTTAGTTACTGGTTAAAGCCGGGCTGGCGGCGAATGCTGAATAAGGTCCGTTGGAAATATCCGGCATTGTTAAGTTTGCTGTTGCTGGCGTTCTTTTTGTTTGGACCCGGCCAGATTTGGTTGCCACCCGGATTTTTGCAACCAGCGTTGCTGCTAATCCCGTTGTTATTTGTCGCCTTAACTGCTAATCAGACTTTCACTTTTATCTTTCAGGCGCTTACTTTTTTATTGGTTTGGGTCGGCACAACAATGGGCTATGGCCCTTTTATTACCGACAATCCGGCGGTCACCGCTACAGCGATGCAGCTATTTTGTGGGTTTTTAGCGGCGGTGATCCTGATTATTCAGGCGTTATTGTGTGAGCAGCGCAGACTCAGAAAGTTATGGTCGTCCGAATTATTAAGTAATAATCGAAAATTAGAACAACGCGTGCAAGAGCGTACACAGCAATTGTCTGAAGCCAATCGGCAACTGGAGCAACTGAGTGTCACCGATGGTCTCACACAGCTTGCAAATCGGCGACGGTTTGATGAGTATTTGCAGGCTGAATGGCAACGAGCCAGTCGTCTGCAGCAACCGCTGGGTTTAATTATGTTGGATGTTGACTGGTTTAAAAATTACAACGATTGTTATGGCCATTTGCAGGGCGATGAAGCTCTGCGTCAGGTCGGGAAAATATTGCAGCTTGGGGCCCGGCGCACCACCGATTTAGCTGCCCGTTATGGCGGTGAGGAATTTGCGTTGGTAGTGCCGCAGGCTGATAAAAATTACTTGAAGCAACAAGCAGATATGTTACGAATGGCCTTTGCATCTTTGAATATTGCTCATCAAACGTCGCCACTTGGCCGATTGACGGTGAGTATCGGTGTTGCAGTGCTGGTACCGCAACCGCATGAAAAAATGAACCTGTTAATTGAAAAAGCCGACCAGGCGTTATATCAGGCCAAAGATGATGGTCGAAATCGGGTGGTTGTCGCAAATGACGCCCCTTTGCAGTAATTAAAAGAGCAATAATCAAAAGAGAACCCACCCATGATGGAATTAGACAGTGTCGTTGTGCGAAATTTTTTGCTGGCACTTGCCATAGGCGCGTTAGTTGGGATTGAGCGGGAAAAACATAAAACCAGCGAACACCCAGCCAGTTTTGGCGGTTTGCGGACTTTCATTCTGATTGCGCAAGCCGGCGCAATCAGCGCCTGGTTATCAATCCAACTGCAAAGTCCCTGGTTGTTTTTTGTCACCGTATTGGCTGTTTCTGCCGTGGTGCTGACCTCTTATATTTTAGAAAATCGCCTCCAACCAGCACTTGGATTAACGACAGAGATTAGTGCGGTGACCGTCTGTTTACTCGGTGGGGCCGTAATGTTTGGTCAGGCGGAGCTGGCAGTGGTGTTGGCGATTTTAACTTCGGCTATTTTAACCTTTAAACATCCGTTACATGGGCTGGTAAGTAAAATAGACAGCAGCGATTTATATGCAGCAATCAAACTGCTGTTAGCGACTTTTATCGTATTGCCGATGTTACCCAATTATACCATTGACCCCTGGCAGGCGTTAAACCCGTTTAAATTGTGGTTATTAGTCATTTTAATCTCTGCTTTGTCCCTCACCGGCTATTTGGCTACGCGCTGGCTGGGCACGGTCAAAGGAACAGCGATTGCCGGTTTGACCGGCGGGCTGGTGTCTTCAACTGCGGTGACCTTGAGTTTTTCCCGGCAAAGTAAAACCGAACCAGATCCTGCGGCTGGCGCTATGCTAGCCAGTGGCATCTTGCTGGCTTGGCTAGTGATGTTTGTGCGGGTGATGGTGATGGTGGCTCTGGTGTATTTGCCATTGCTGCAGCATATATGGTTGCCGTTCACTTTGATGGCACTGGCGACGTTACTGATGGCGACGTATTGCTTTTGGCAAGGGCATCAACGAAGCCAATTACAGCAACGGCAAGTCCCGTTAACGAACCCTTTTAGTTTATGGGAAGCCAGTAAATTTGGTTTGTTATTTGCAGCGGTGCTGCTGGCGGTCAAATTGGCCGAGCACTATTTGCCTGATGAGGGTTTATATGTGTTGGCGGGCATTGCCGGCATGACCGATGTGGACGCGATCACCTTGTCGATGACTGAGCTTGCGCGACAGGGCAGTGCACTGACTTTAGCTGCCGGTGCTGTGATTATTGCTGCATTAAGTAATACCGTGGTGAAGTGTGGTTTAGTGTTAGTGGTTGGCAGCACAGCGTTACGTGGTTACTTATTGGCTGGCAGCGGTTTGATTTTATTCACCGGCTTACTGACGTTCATTTGGTAGTGGCTGCAAACGAGTTTACCGCGCGAAGCCGCTATCAAATGATTTGTCAAAGCAGTGTCGACATGCTCACTTCACTTCGCAGGTCGCGCATGATGACGTGTATAAACGACGTGAGTTTTTCTGGTTCCTGTGGTCGGTGCCAATATCGCCATTCGAATGACGTGCACGGCATCGTTCTGGTTGCTGTTAGCAGCGCTATGCTATGCTTGCAGCCCAATTGAATCTGCGAACAGTGTCTGGTTTCTATGATGGCCATTGCCAACCGTCCTTCTGAAATTACTTTGCCGGCGATCAATCAAGGTTGGGCCAATCTGTATGAGTTTTTATGCTGGAAATTTCCACGTATCGAACCACAGATCTGGCAGCAGCGTTTGTTGGATGGCAAAGTGTATTGGTTTGGTGGTGAGCCCGTCACCGCGGCGACGCCCTTTAGTCCAAGCCGTCGACTTTGTTATTTTCGGGAAGTAAGCAGTGAACCGCAGATCCCGTTTGTAGAAGACGTGGTCTATCAGGACGAACATCTGCTGGTCGCCTGTAAACCCCATTTTTTGCCAGTGATCCCGGGCGGGGAATACATTCATCAATGTTTGTTAGAAAGGTTACGTTCAAAATACCAATTGCCGGATTTAGTCGCGGTCCATCGTTTAGATCGGGAAACTGCAGGCTTGGTATTATTTAGTAAACAAGCCAACAGCCGCGCCGATTATTATCAGCTATTTGCCAGTGGTCAGATTGAAAAAAGCTACCTGGCGGTGGCGAACATTCCTGCACAGGCTGATGCAGCGCCGGGGCAACAATGGCAGGTGAATAACCGGCTGGACAAAGCACAGCCCAGATTTTTGATGCAGCAGGTCGATGGTGAGGTGAATGCCCGTTCGAGTATTGAGCTGTTGCAGCGCTCGGGCGATTTGGGTCTGTTTAAATTAACCCCGCATACCGGAAAAACCCACCAACTGCGCGTGCACATGCAGGGTTTGGGCATGCCGTTATTACACGATAAGTATTATCCTCAGCTGATGCCAAAAACCGAACTCGATTTTAGTCAGCCGCTGCAGTTGTTGGCTGCACAATTGCGGTTTACGGATCCACTCAGTGGGGAAGTACGCGCCTTTAGCACCAATCGGCGGCTGGCGTTCTGGCCTGAGTCCGCCGATTAAATGAAGTACCTGCTTAAGGTTGTTGTTCCACTTGAGCAAAGGCTTGTTCTGCCTGATACAACTGCACCTGTAATCGGCCAGCTTCGGTATTGAGCTGGTCCATCTCGGCACTTAAATGGTCATTGCGATATAACAATGCAGCTCTGGCATCGGCATTTTGTTCTTGCACCAGCCGCTGGTTGTTGGCATAAATTTGGTCACGGTTTTGTTGGATTTGACGGTAGCGTTGGTCCAGCTCAAACCGCAGATTATCCACCGCTGATTTCGCTTGATGCCAGCGTTTTCCTTTTTGATAACCAAGTCTGAACTGCATTTCTAAATTGCCACTGCAGGCTGTGTTATACGAAGCTCCTGAGCGGCCGTGTTCCTCGCCATGGGCGAAGTCACAATAAAAAACCAAACCTTGTTGATAACCTTGCTGGTAAGGTGAAAAGTCAGCACGAACCCCATGAGCAGCGCACTCTTTTTGATATTTGTTAAATTGCTTCATGTCGGCGCCGCTTTTACCGTCATTGACACCGATGCTGTACCAGTCGCCAATTTCGCATTCTTCCCGACTGATGCTGCTACAACTGCACAGTAATATGGCCAAAGTCACCATGATCAGTGTGCGCAGAGTCCTGATTAAATGCATCAAAATTCCCTAAAAATCAAAGATAATTGCCATGTATGCTAATGCCTCTGTTTCTTACTGCCAAGAGATTTATCCAGTAAAGCCTGTCAATGATGTTCAGGCAAGTGAGTGGTTGTGCTGCGATAGCTAAAAACTGCTGGGCACTATCCTCGCGAGGATATGGTTAAGCGGGCGTTGGCCGACTAGCCCAGCAGCACGATTTCATCTATGCTGGTTTTATCAGCCTGTTGAGACAGTTTTCGGAAAGTGCAAAAATTTAATAGATTGAATCGATTAAGATTAATTAGTAGCGCAACTGGGCTGTGTCTCCTCATCGCTGGTTTTTCCAGTCAAGCGCAGGGATCTGCACCGGTTCAAATTATCCACACGCTTGGCCAACAATCTGTGCAAGAAGCGAGTCATGCTTATTATCAGGATTTACTGTCGTTGGTGATTAAAAACACTGAAAGTGAATTTGGCAAAGCAGAAATCCGAGAGTTACAACCGCCGGCGCAAGGTGATATGCACTATCTGCTGATGCGGGGTAATTTTATCGACCTTCATCGGTTTGGGACTGACGTAAAAACTGAGCAAGACTTGTTACCTATTCGGGTACCTTTGTTGGCAGGGGGCCTGGGGTGGCGCGGGTTAATGATCCGCAAGGAAGATAGGACCGCTTTCCGGCAGCTGGATAGCTTATCGCAACTCAAAAATTTAACCGCATGTCAGGGCCATATATGGCCGGATTCCACTATTTTGGAATTTGCCGGATTAAAAGTGTTACGGGTCGATGGTTATGATCAGATGCTGCAAATGTTGAGTAAAAAACGCTGTGATTATTTCCCGCGCAGTATTTTTGAAGGGCCTTCTGAAGTGCGGCAATTCGCAACTCAATATCCAGATTTGTATTTTGATACTGACATTTTAATAAAATACCCTTATGCCATGTATTTCTTTGTCAAAAAAGACAATATGGCGCTAGCGGCGAGGCTGGAGCGTGGTTTAACCGATCTGGCATTATCTGGAAAATTACAACAGTTCATGCAGCAACATCCGGTGAGCCGTCATGTGTTTCCAATGAGTCAATATAATGATTCGTTGGTATTTCATTTGGTGAATCCAATTTTACCGGACAAAACTCCGGTGCAAGAGCCAGCATTTTGGTTGCAGTTACCTAGTGCCGCGCGGGTTATTCACGTCAACCCCCAATAAGCCGCTTCTTTGGTATAATGCCGGCCTTCCGACCATTAAGCCCCTGAGAACTCCGATGACTGCTGCGATCAACCCAAACCCACCTGCATCTTTAGACCCCAAGCTTCAGCAATTTTTTCAGCTGCTGACCGAAGCCTTTCAAAGCTCACAACTGGTGCGGTTGGTTGTTTCCAAATATCAAGGCGCCGATCCTGAATTACAGCGACTAGTGATCCGGCCGGTATTACTGAAAAATGAAATGCAGCTGTCGTTTCTAACCCAGAATCGTACTTTTGATCTGACACACAACTATACCTTGCCGGATGCATTGTTATTTTTACAACAAGAACTTGGCCTGAATTTTTTGAGTGCGCATTTACAAACTTCCAGCCAGGAGTTGCAGTTATCTTTTAGCAAAAAAGGCAAAGTGTTATTGAGCAAACATCAGCTCAAACCGGCTACCACCCAGGAGAATGCAGTGGTCGACTTGACTCACAACAAAGCCAAACAACGTTTTGTTGAGCAAAGTCGCCCTTATTTGCAGGCCCTTGGTATTACGGATACAAAAGGCGATATTATTCCGTCGATGTCAAAAAAGTGGAAGCAAATCAATAAGTTTATTGAAGTATTAGCCAAGGCGGTGCAACAGACCGGCTTGGCGCAAACGCAACAATTGCATGTTGCGGACTTTGGTTCAGGTAAAGCCTACCTCACCTTCGCGGTATTTGATTATTTGACAACCACCTTAGGTCTGCAGGCTAAAGTCACTGGTGTTGAACTACGCCAGCCGTTGGTTGATTTATGTAACGAAGCCGCGATTCGCTTGCAATTGAACGGCTTACAGTTTGAACAAGGCGATGTGAAACATTTTAAAGCCCGCGGTATCAACGTGATGATTGCGCTGCATGCCTGCGATATCGCCACCGATTACGCCATTGAGATGGGCATTCGTACCGGTGCCGAAATTATTATGTGCTCGCCTTGTTGTCACAAAGAATTACGGCCGCAGCTGCAAAGTCCGGCGGTGTTATCGCCATTGCTGGTGCATGGTATTCATTTAGGGCAAGAAGCCGAAATGCTGACCGATGGCCTGCGGGCTCTATTGTTAGAAGCGCATGGTTATGACACGCAGGTGTTTGAATTTATTTCGCTGGAACATACCAGCAAAAACAAAATGATTCTGGCTCAGAAGCGGAAAAAGCCAATCGACAATACTGCAGTGCTCAAACAGATTGCCGAGCTTAAGGCTTTTTATGGGATCAAACAGCACACACTCGAAACGTTGCTAGCGCAATCCACGACAGCTGCGGATTAGTCTTCTAAGCACAGGCCTGGTTGCAGGCCTTCGTCATTCACAACATGGCTGAACTCAAGCGGTGTAAAGTCAAAAAATAATGAGTAAACAGGGGAACGTGGTGTTTAGTGTTGATTTTAAAGTGCGGGATTACGAATGTGACATGCAAGGCATCGTTAATAACGCGGTATATTTTAATTATTTAGAACATGCCCGCCATGAATTTTTACACAGCCGGGGCATTGATTTTGCGGCGCTGGCGCGGGATAAAGTGAACCTGGTGGTGGTGCGCTCGGAAATGGATTACAAAAACTCCTTAACCAGTGGTGACCAGTTTATTGTGACTGTTGCCTTTGAGAGTATTTCCAAATTGCGTTTTGGTTTTCGCCAGCAAGTGATCCGCACATCGGATAGTGCTGTAATGCTGCAAGCACTGGTGATCGGTACTGCACTCAATGCCAAAGGCCGTCCATTTGTACCAGTTGAGCTTGGATTATTGGCAGATCCAGTCTAGCTGGAACTATCGCATGCAGTTCGGTATGAAGTAGTTAAAGGTCTAAAACCATTCCGGATTGAGTATTGGGATCAATGCGAGCAATAAAGCTTGCTGATAAACCGAAGATCGGCTGAGCCGGTTTTGGGTCAATAAACCAATAGCGCCGCCGGCTTGTTTGATATTCTCGGTGCCAAACAGCCGGTCCATCACGTCTCCGAGCTCCATGCCTTGGTTGATTAAATCCAAAGCCTCTGGTGGTAACATCAAACTGGCTGAACGCGCCATACCTAGCTTGCCCTGATGTTCTACCAACATCCAGGCAAAGGTAAAATCACCATCTAATCCCGCTTCAATACTGACGTAGACATCGGCTTGCTGTTGTTGCTTTAAAGCTGCAATGCGGTTTTTTGCACCTAACAGGGTTTCATCACTACACATGGGCTGCGCCGCAACTCCGGATGGCACGGCATAACCTGTGACCTGAATGGTTTTGTCCGGAAAAGTGACGCTAAAACACTGGCGCACTGCATTAATTTTTGCCGGATTGGCTGAAGCAACAGCGATAGTCCACATCAGTAAAAAGCTCCGCAGCAGGAAAAAATGAAGGCAGCTCTCGCTGCCTTCAAAATATCATCAGTGATGGTCGAACGATTAACCGGCCAGACCCACATAAACATGTTGTACGTCGTCGTCGCCATCGATGGCTTCCAGAAATGCTTCGACTTCAGCGCGGGCGGCGTCGTCTAAAGCAACCGGATTTTTCGCCTTGTAAATCAGTTTGGCGGAGGTGACGCTAAAACCAAAGTCTGGCAGCGCTTTAGAGACCAGATCAAGATCGGTAGGGTCGGTGTAAAACAACACGCCACCTTCTTCATCTTGTTCAAAATCTTGAGCACCAGCTTCGATAGCAGCTACTTCAACGTCAGCGTCTTTGTTATCGGCGGTTGCTTCAATCGCACCTAAATAATCAAAATCCCAAGACACAGAACCTGAAGTGCCGAGTTGCCCTTTGCGGAACAGGACACGAATACTCTGAGCAGAACGGTTTTTATTGTCGGTCAGGCATTCAACAATCACCGGCACCTGATGTGGAGCAAAACCTTCATAAACCACGTGTTCGTAGTTAACCGGTCCGTCGAGTAAACCGGCACCTTTTTTGATAGCGCGTTCAAGGGTATCTTTTGGCATCGACGCTTTACGGGCTGACTCAATCGCCAGACGTAATTTAGAGTTCATTGCCGGATCGGCACCATTTTTAGCCGCCATCATCACTTCTTTGGCTAGCTTGGTAAAAATTTTGCCTTTGGCGGCGGCGGTATCGGTTTTATGTTTAACTTTCCATTGTGCGCCCATGGCTACAGTCTCGCTTTATGCTGTGAATAATCTCAAGAAAACGGCCGTAGTCTAGCCAATGGGCTGCTTTGACGCAACAGTCTGGCTGGGACTCGTGCCAATTATGTTAGACTGA
>JAHJNE010000163.1 GCA_018820995.1 Gammaproteobacteria bacterium
GTGTTGTCGCCATTTGTCCTGACCGTAAATGCTCAGTTGTCGGATTTTTGCTGCTGTGGTCCGGCCGTCATGCTGCCAGCAGCAGGCAGCAGAAACTGCCGGCGCAGCACCCAATCGAGCGCTGGCGTCGGCAACCAGCGCGCCAATAGCGGCAAAATGGTACTGCCGTATCCGGCACGGATCAGCCGTGGAGGTTGGGGTTGCAGTAGTTTCCTGACGACGGTTCGAGCGAAGTCGGACGTTGGCGTTGGTTTTTGCTGTGATGCTCTGGCGCGCCGGCGCACGCCTTCCCGCAATGGCCACCACAGTGACTGCGCGTTAAGTGTTTGTTCCGCCTGCAAACTGGCGGTGGCGCCAAATTCTGAAGCAATGGCGCCCGGTTGTACCAACACCACTGCGATGCCAAAAGGAGCCAGCTCTAATCGAAGCGCGGTGTTGATGGCATGCACTGCCGCTTTAGATGCGCAATAAATACCGGCAAAGGGCGTGATAAAATCGGCTGAAACGCTACCGATGTTTACCACAGTGCCGCCATTTTGGTGTAACAGCGGCAAAAAGCTACGGGTCATTTGCACCAGACTAAAGACATTGGTTTGAAATTGCTGTTGTAGCTGCGCCGGCGAGCAATCCAGCACCGGCCCCATCGCGCCAAAACCGGCGTTATTGATTAACAGGTCCAATCGACCATGTTGCTGGCGGACGGTTTCAACAGCTTGCTCGATGGCAAGCGGGTCGTTGACATCCAGCAACAGCGCCTGAAAACCGGCGGCGGTTAAGACCGTTAAATCGGTGGGTTTGCGGGCAGTGGCATACACCAAAAAACCATGTTGTTGTAGTTCGTCAGCCAGCGCGCGGCCAATGCCGCTGGAAGCGCCGGTGATCAAAGCGATTTTTTCAGAAGTTGCCATAACTCTCAGCACTAGAAGATCGATAGGCGATCATGATGCAGTGCTGGCTGGTGCTTGTCTATGCCAGAGCACTGCAGCTGAAAATGTTCAAGGTAAAGTGGATAGAACAGCGCTTAGATGTTGTCGATTAAATACTTTCGCTTAGCTACCTTCACTCAAATGCCTTCGCCTAAAAACACCCGGCTATACCGTGGTTTTAAATAGACGTGCTGCGACACGGTCAGGCCCAATTTTTTAACCTGTTCTTTGTTCAGTTCAACATGCACTACACGTTCAGAACCAGCGGTTTGCAGTTCCAGCCGCACGGTTGGGCCGACGACAGTAATTAGCTCTAACGTGGCAGCAATCGCCTCTTCTTCCGGTTGATGCAATACATCAATTTCATGCGGCCGAACATACGCAAAGCCTGGCAAGGCGACTTCTTCCGCGCTGGCCGGTTTGTCTTTAGTTTCGGCATTGATCAGCGTATCGCCTTGACGCACTCTGGCGTGAAACAGGTTCACCGTGCCTAAGAACTCATATACAAATGGGTTGGCCGGATGGTCATACACTTGTTCCGGCGTGCCGTCTTGTTCAATCCGGCCTTTATTCATCACCACAATCCGGTCAGCCACTTCCAAGGCTTCTTCCTGATCGTGGGTTACAAACACGCTGGTGACGTGAATTTCATCATGCAAACGGCGTAACCAACGGCGCAGTTCGGCGCGCACTTTGGCATCTAAGGCGCCAAACGGTTCATCCAGCAATAGCACTTTTGGTTCGACCGCTAAGGCTCGGGCTAACGCTATCCGTTGGCGCTGGCCACCAGAGAGCTGCGATGGATACCGATCCGCGGTCCAGTCCAATTGCACCAATTGCAGCAGGCGATCTACCCGTTTTTTAATTTCTGCCGCGTTTGGGCGGAATTTGCGTGGTTTGACCGTCAGGCCAAATGCCACGTTTTCAAACACCGTCATATTTTTAAATAAGGCGTAATGCTGAAACACAAAACCAACACCACGTTCGCTGACATGCTGGTGGCTGATGTCTTCGCCGTGAAAAATAATCCGGCCGGAATCAGTTTGTTCAAGGCCTGCTATCAGCCGCAATAAGGTGGTTTTGCCAGAGCCGGACGGGCCAAGTAAGGCGGTCAGTTCGCCGCTGTTAATCGACAA
>JAHJNE010000164.1 GCA_018820995.1 Gammaproteobacteria bacterium
CAATTTTTAAGTGCCGGCTCCCTCATCACAGTGCAACCGGATTTTACCGATATTCCCGCGGCGCTGATTGCCGGGATTGATGTGCTGAAATCGCCGATGGCTTCGGTACTGGCCGGCGGTGTATCCGGCACTTTGGATTTAAAAACCTGGCGCCCATTACAACTAAAAACCGGCAGTACTTTTGCCATCAATACCGAACTGACCCGTGGCTCGTTATCTAAAGAAAATGATGGCAAAGCGTCATTATTTGCCGGTTACAAAAGTGATGATGAAAAACTGGCCGCGGTATTTACCTTGTCGTATGACCAAAACAATTTGGCCAACTATTTAAACGGGACCATTCTTAACGCCATGGAAGTGATTGGCGAAAACGAAAAAGACCAACGTGATTTTAATCAGGACGGGGATAAAAACGACAGTTATTTCACCCAGCGTTATTACGGCACCATGGACCGGACAACAGAACGTGATCGGGTTGGTGCCAATGCCTCGGTGCAATATGTGCTCAGTGACAGCCTGATTTTCAGCGGCGACTTGTTTTACACTGAAATGGAAGATGCCGATCGGAAAATGGGCATGATGATCGACAGCGCCCGGGGCAATAACTGGGCCTACTCCGACACATTTATTGACCGCGGTACCGGGGCATTGGGTGGCACACTTTACACCGTCAATCAGGCCGAATTGTTGGTCCGCCGCGTCAGCGCCTATTCGGAAAGTCTGACCAATGACCGCGACTCCACCAACCTCAACCTGCAATTGGATTTTGACAATCAGGGCGCTTTTACCGGTTCGGTGCGATATTTATATGGCGATGCCGGTCGTGAGCACACCGAAAACGTGGCACATGCTTATGTCACCAGCGGCGCGCAACATGGTTTATTGCGAAATACCGGCAGCGGCGCAGAGCCAGTGAATCCGCGCGGGTATGGTCCGGGTGATATTCCGGTGCAGTTCGACAGTACCGGCAAATACATGCGACTGAGCTTCCCGCAAGGTTTTGCCACCGATCAAGCGCGCACCAATTTGGTCTCCACCTATTCTGAGAATAACTATCTGGAAGAAGCCAGTCTTGATGTGTTGCGACTCGACGGCAAGTATCAATTTGAATTGGCTAACTTACAAAGCGCCGAGTTTGGCGTACGAGCCTCGAGCCGTGAAGTGTCCCGCGACACCTATATACTGGTTGCCCCTTTTACCACGGGCGCATTCACCGCTGATGTGATGTGGAAAGACTCGGGCGCTTCATTAGGCGATACCAACGGCGATGGCGTGAACTCGGTCGCTGGCGGCGATTTAACCATTGGTCGCGCCTGGTACTTTAATGAAATGCCACAAGGCTGGGTCAAAAAGGTCGATGGGTTTGGCCCGGCCAGCTCAGAAAGTTTTTACCTGATTGACCCAAAAGTGATGGACGACCCGTTTGCGTTTCAAAATGCGCTGTATCCGGGCAATAAAAAACTGACCGATCCAACCAAAAGCTACCGCATTGTGCAAGATAATCAGAGTGCTTATCTGAAGCTCAATCTGGCGGGAGATTGGTTCGATTTGCCGTATGCCGCCAATATTGGCGCGCAATATATCCGCACTGAACTGACTATCGACCAAAATCTGGTGGGCAATGTGCGGCCTTGTGCTTTATGTACTGCCGCCACCAAAACCGGTGAAGAAACCATTAACCGCGATGATGGTGAACTGCTGCCATCGGCCAATCTGCGGTTAAACCTGAGTGACGAATGGGTACTGCGTGCTGCCTACGGCAAAACGATGACCAACCTCGACTTCGCCAAACTCGCCGGTGGTGTGTCAGTCGGGCGTACCCGCGCCGGTGACGTGCTGGCAAAAGAATACAATGTCAGCCCCGACTTATTGGTCGCGGTCAGTGGCCGTCAAAACGGCAATCCGTTTTTAGAACCATGGCGCTCCAGCAACTATGATCTCGCCGCAGAATGGTACTTTGCCCCAAGCGCGTTAATCAGTGTGGGTCTGTTTAAAATTGATATTGATGCCTTTATCGAAAAAGGTGTGGTGATGAAAGCATTGCCGGATATTGATGGCGTGGTGCGCCGTGAAGTGCCGGTGGATACTGAAGTGAATGGCAAAGGCGGCACCATCGACGGTGTCGAACTGAACTATCAGCAGGCCTACGATTTCCTGCCGGGGATCTGGAGTGGTCTGGGCGCTTCGCTCAACTACACCTATGCCCCAAGCGACAGCGCCAATAAAGATGTCCTTGGCCAGACCTTGCCCATTCAGGATAACTCTGAACATTCTGGCAATGCGGTACTGTGGTATGAAAAGGACGGTTTGCAGTTACGCTTAGCGGCCAACTATCGCAGTGATCGTCTGGACTCGCTGGCGGTGCCCCTTGGCAAAGGAGTGGTGCCCATTTGGACCGATTCGACTCTATATGTCGATGCGTCTGCCAGTTACGACATTTGGCCACAAACCAGTGTTTACCTGTCGGTCAGCAACCTCACCGGCGAATTTGAAAACAATTATGCCCAGTGGCAAGACAATCGGATCAGTCAGAACGTCTACGAAAAACGCTGGACGCTCGGACTGCGCAGCCGGTTCTAAATCCGGCATCTGTTGTTGAGAATGAATGTCGCTTAAAGCAGTTTTAATGTAATGAGAGCTACTGACAGCGACATAGAGTGAATTGACGTGATGTAACGTCGCTTGAAACAGCGCACAACCTGCCGGCTACCGTGTCGGCGTGTTGTGGCGGCATGTTTTGATGGTGTGTTGTTACTGCGTGTTGTGACGGCAAATGACTCACAACGTCCATCTACTGATGGTCGGTGCCGCTTGGTCGATGGTAAGTGGCGGGTTGCTTGGAAATAGCGTCGGTGTTTGTGAACTGTTTCGTGTGTGTGTAGTTGTTTTGGGGCAGTTCGCTGCCCCTTTTTTTCGTCCGATGCTCAGCCTCCTTCTTGATCTAACGCAACGCGCTAAGTGCCATTAGCGCCTAATCTATACATTCTCAGAACAATGTACGCTGCCGAACATCCGGTGATTAGGTGCGTTATCGTACAGATCCTTGCACACAGAGCGCGCAAGCTGACATTGATAAAACGACACGATGTATCAAGTTGTTTTACTACGGGCACCACCTTTTAGTTCATTGCTGCCAGACCCCTTGCCAGCAGGCTTGTCAGAGGACATCCCGATGCCGACCGAAAAACCGCCAACAAGCCACAGCACCATTGCCAGCAGCAATCCTCAGCACGACACCACCGCAACAGGGCTGACCACAGCTGAAGCGGCGGCCCGCCTTGCCGCTGAAGGACCCAATTTATTACCCGGCACTAAACCTGTTTCTAATCTGGCATTGATCGGCAAAGTTTTAACCGAACCGATGTTTCTGATGTTGCTTGCCGCCGGCGCCATTTATCTGGCGCTGGGGAATCGAACTGAAGCCTTATTATTGCTTGGTTTTGTGTTTATGGTGATTGGCATCACCTTGCTAGAGGAGCGAAAAACCCAGCGCGCCCTCGAGTCGCTGCGCGATTTATCCGCGCCAAGAGCACTGGTGATCCGCGATCAACAACAGCTGCGGATCGCCGCCCGCGATTTAGTGCGCGGTGATATTTTGATCCTGCGCGAAGGTGACCGCATTGCCGCGGACGCCCTGTTACTGCAAGGCAATTTAACCGTCGATGAGTCGTTATTAACCGGCGAAGCCGTGCCGGTACAAAAACTCG
>JAHJNE010000165.1 GCA_018820995.1 Gammaproteobacteria bacterium
CCAGAGCACACCAAACACCGGGATCAAAAATGTCACCGTTAACGTAGAAGTCGCCCCCACTTCCTGCACTAGTTTGAAGTACAGCAAATAAGCCACTCCCGTACAGATGACCCCCAACGCCAAAACGGCGGCAGCTACACCGGGTGTAATTGTTTGCTGGATTGGAAACAACAAAGTTACAGGCAATAAGCAGCACAAAGCACCCCACATACTGCCATGCGCATTTGCAAAAGGCTCCACTGCTTTGGTGCGTCGGGTGTAATGTGTAGCAATGCCGTAACAGCAAGCCGCACTGGCTGCTGCAGCAACCGCCAACAATGCGCCGGGTTGCAGCAATACCGGGTCAAAGCCGACCAGAATGGCCACGCCTGTAACGCCAAGAACCAATCCAATCAGTACAGTGACCGAAAGTGGCTGGCGATAAAACAGAATACCAATCACCGCGCCCCAGATTGGCGCGGTGGCATTGAGCACCGACAACAAAGAAGCGGTTAACACACCTGCGGCATAGGCAAATAATAAAAATGGTAACGCCGAATTGATAAAACCAAGTTTCAGGTAGTGCTGCCAATTCGCCAGCAGTGACAAGCGTTTTTTCAATAAGAGTCCAACAAAAAGTAAAAACAAAGCGGCGAACAATACCCGTCCATTCATCAGGAACGCTGGGCCAAATGTCGGTACCGCAATTCGGATAAACAAAAAAGAAGCGCCCCAGATCGCGGCAAGCAATATGAGTCGGGCGATATTGATCAATGACATGTCAGACAGTTCCGCTGCTGATGGAAGAAAACCGCAGGCTTTTGAGGTCTGCGACACAACTAAATTTAATTCGTCAACGACGAAGCAATCGGGTAGTTATGCACAAAAACACAATAAACAACAAAATCAACTTGCATGAGTTCGCACATTTATCGCATAATTGCCCTGCTTCATTTTTGCTTTATTGCTTCGGCCCATGCGTTTTGCATGGGCTTTTTCATTTTTAGTCCATTATTTTTATTCAAAACGGTTTTTTATGCGTCTTGATGGTCGTCAGTCGGCACTTTAGAAGAAGCAGACTGATCATCCTGCCCGATACGACTCGCCACTGCACCCGTCTGTTGCTGATATTTTGCATCAGTTCTTTTGTTGTAAGGGCGATCCGCTGGACCTGTCATGGTTTCAAAATTCAACGCACCAATTTTCATACCTGGACGTAACGCCAACGGTAACCGACCGCTATTATAAAATTCCAGCACGATATTGCCGGACCAGCCCGGATCAATCCGGTGTGCGGTCACATGGACCATCAGCCCCAGGCGCGCCAGACTTGAACGGCCATCAAGCCAACCGACAATATCTGCGGGCAGCGTCACCGATTCCAGCGTAATTGCCAACGCGAGTTCACCTGGATGTAAATAAAAAGCTTCATCATCATTGAGCACCAACTCGTCGCTCATCACCGAATCAAGTGCCAGCTGAACTTCTTCACGTGGGCCGCTTAAATCAATAAACGGCGCAGCATAAGCCGTGAAACTTCTGAATTTATGGCCGAGCCGGATATCGACACTGACCCCGCTAATCATGTCTTGCCCAGGCATCGGATCGATGCAGATTTTACCTTCTTCAAGGTAACGTTCGATATCGCGGTCACACAGTCTCATGTTAATCGTCCGTCATGATAATTTCTGGTTGTTGTTCGCTGATTTTTTTACCGCGCCAGTATAAAGCGAAGATCACTTGTCTGGCTATTTTCCGATAAATATCAGCACATTGTTCGTTGTTGTCTAATGCGATTGGACGGCCGTTGTCACTATGTTCACGAATGGCCTTTAATAACGGAAGTTGTCCGAGTACCGGCACTTGATAGCGCTCAGCCAATTCAATGCCGCCGTTAGTGCCAAAAATGTCATCAATCTGACCACAACTGCTGCATTGGTAAAAACTCATGTTTTCGACCAAGCCAAGTAGTGGAATATTCACCTGATGAAACATACTGATGCCCTTTTTGGCATCCGCCAGCGCCACATCTTGTGGCGTGGTCACCACAATTGCGCCAGCGACCGGCAGCTTTTGCGCCAAGGTCAGTTGTATGTCACCAGTACCCGGTGGCATATCAACCACCAGATAATCCAGTTCTGGCCACTGCGTTTCATTTAATAGTTGTAATAATGCCTGACTTGCCATAGGCCCACGCCAGACCGATGCCGCTTCTGGATCGACTAAAAAGCCAATAGATTGCATAAAAATGCCAAATTTATGCTGAGGCAGCAGGTGTTTTTCATCCGGTGAAGTGGCTTTAGCGCCGTAAAGGCCAAGCATGGTTGGAATAGACGGACCGTAAATATCTGCGTCCAACAGCCCTGTTTTGGCACCTTCTTGTGCCAGACTCACTGCCAGATTAACAGCAGTGGTCGATTTTCCGACACCGCCCTTGCCTGAAGCCACCAGAATAATTTGTTTGATATTGCCTAAGGTTGCAGGCAATTCATTGATTGCGGTCAGCTCGATTCGGCCGTTAAAGCCAGTTTCTTTTAATTGATTGAGCAACTGCGGCACAATCGATTGTGCTGCAAAAGGCAGTTGCAATTGCAGGCGCTCGCCATTGTATTGAATGTCCAGTAATAACTCGCCAAGCGCAACTGGCAGCTCATCGGTTTGAAAATTCTGGATGATTAATAATTGTTCCGGGCTGAGTCCTTGAACGCGTGCATGATCGGATGCAGCTTCGTTTATTTCGCTCTTCGATTTGTTTTTCCACCAACCAAACATCAGTCAAACTCCGCAGGGTCAAAAATACAGGTGTTTTTGTCGCAAAAATGCAGCAGAGAATATCGCCGCCAGCGCCTTCAGTGGGGTGCGCTTTAACGGCCGTTATTGTATCATGTTGTTATCTCTTTTCAGTTATTTATGCACGCAGAGCTATTTTTGATGACCCAACGTAAAATTTTGATTACCAGCGCCCTACCTTATGCCAATGGCCCAATCCACTTAGGTCATTTACTGGAATATATTCAGACTGATATCTGGTCAAGGTTTCAGAAAAGTCGCGGTCATCAGTGTTATTACGTCTGTGCTGACGATGCTCATGGCACACCGATTATGCTCAAGGCCCAACAACTGGGCATTTCGCCAGAGCAAATGATTGCGCAGACCTCAGTCGAACATCAGGCTGATTTTAAAGAATTCTTAATTGGCTTTGATAATTATCACAGTACACATAGTGACGAAAACCGTGCTTTTGCCAGCGAGATTTATCAAAAGCTCGATGCCGGCGGATATATCAAGCGTAAAACCATCAGCCAACTGTTTGATCCAGAAAAACAAATGTTTTTACCGGATCGTTTTGTCAAAGGCGATTGCCCA
>JAHJNE010000166.1 GCA_018820995.1 Gammaproteobacteria bacterium
AATGGGCAAAAATTTCAGTTGCTGTCCGAACAGGATGATCACTGGCTACTTTACGATACTCAAACCGGTCAGTACTGTATTACTTTGAATCAGCTCGTTTTAGTGACTGAATCTTTGCAACAATCGTTGCAACAGGCGGGCTGGGTCTATCAAGCTTCAGATTGGCAATTATTGGCAAAAGATACTTATCGTTGGTCTGGCAGTTTTCCACATTTGCGACAATTACAACGACAACTAAAATCAGTTCCCGGAGTACAGCTCGAATGGCAGATACAGTATTTGCCGATATCTAAGACTGAAGAAAAGTGACGCTTTTGTTGTCAGTTGAATGTAAGGAATAAATTACGATTCGCTACATTTTTCCACAACTGACAACGGTAAACTCAGTAGAAAAAGCGTATAGTTGTAATGTTCATTTGTGAAACCGCTGCAGTTAGTCGCAGTCCTTCGAGGAATTTTATCATGAATAAAATCAAGATTTTATTGTTGGCAGTGTTTGCTTTTCAGCTACAAGCGGCAACGAACGACAGTAGCAATGTCAAAGTTTCCTGGCAAAATCCGGAAAAGTTCTCAGATATCCGACCGTCTAACGGTTCAAAGAAAGCATATCAAAAGCAAGTTATTGAAAGTTTTGATAAAATTTTGGGTGGCCTTGGTGAGAAATTGCCGGCTGGGTATCGGCTTGAATTGACAATCACGGATCTAGATTTAGCGGGTGATGTAAATCCACTCTATCGGATGGGCAACAATGACGTGCGAGTGGTGAAAGACATCTACTTCCCTAAAATGCAACTCAACTATGTGTTGCTGGATCCGAGCAATCAAGTGGTAGATAAAGCCAATGATGTAAAAATCAAAGATATGGGATTTATGATGGCCAGCGGTTCTACGATACATAGCCGCCAGTTTTCTTATGAAACTGAAATGCTGGAAAAATGGTTTAAAAAAGACATATTACCCAAGACGGCTGCCGCATCTGAGCACACAAATCAGTAGTCTTTCATTTCTAATTCCGTATCAGTTATAGCAAGTTGGCGATTTTCTGATAAATCGCCACTGCTTCATCCCGGCTAAGTTGCCCGGCAGATGCGGCACGGCCAATGCTGCTGCTGACTTTCACTGAATCATTATTTGTCGTTTGTTGTTCGCTTGAAGCGACATTCGCCTGTGCACTTAGTGTCACTCGATTGTCGTTGTTTGTTATTTCCCGCAAAGGTGCTGCAAATTTGGTCGTGATTTTTGCGGTTGAATTGTCATCGGTAGTTGGATTTTTACTTTCGATGCGAGCAGCAACCCGCACCAAATCTAATGAACTTCTCACTGCTGAAACTGACATAGTCGAACCTCCACAGCGCGGTATTTTTAGTTGAAAGCAACTTAACGATTTGACCGTTATTTTGCTTTCAAGTTTAGTCTATTTGGCCACAACTGCTCGAAATTCAGATAAAGTCTTATGCAATAACTGCAATTGTTTCACCACCAATGCCAATGTAGCCGTATTAAATTGCTGGGTTAGACGGATTGCCGCAATCTGCTCTGCAGTTTCTGACAAGTAAGGCATAAATCGTGGGCTACTAATTTTGAATATAGATGGTGCCGGGAAAACGGCCTGATGTCTGGCCTGACCTTTGTTTTGTAATTCATCTAAAATTGCGTCAGCGTCCAACGCTTTGCGATAAAGCTCTTTTAAATTTAAATCCAGTTGGGTAAGTAACTGTTCCATAAAGCATCCTCAATATATCTGCCATCTATTATGCCACAAATAGGCTGCAAAGCACGAGTGACGCCAGTTGTGGCGAACCTCATTACCGAAGAGAAATTCAGCAAAGCCATTTTCAATTCGACAGATTTGTTATATCATCTCATTTCTAAATTGGCAGGGGTCAGGCAGCATGTTCGAAAATATCCGTCATACATTGGACAAAGTTGGGATTGCTGTGACGTCCTTATGTGCTATCCACTGTATTATGTTGCCTGTGTTATTACCGCTCCTGCCACTGCTAGGGTTAACCGCAGTCCATAATCATGCACTTGAACGCATTGTATTGCTTGTCACTATGGTGCTTGGTTTTTTGACCTTGTTCGCCGGATTTCATCGTTACCATCGCAAACTGTACCCATTTTACTCACTCTTCCTTGGTGGTTTTATCTACTGGCAAAAAGATTTGTTAGGCAGCGAATATGAACATTATGTGCTGATTGTTGGCGCTTCTTTTGTTGTGTTGGCGCATGTTCTTAACATTCGCCTCTGTAATAAATGCCATAGCTGCGAAAACCACTGATCGGCTCGACGAAACCATCAGCCTGTAAGGTCATGCTGATGGTTTAGACTCATTGTCAACGATAAAACAGCCCTTCGCGTTCAGGTTGTGAAACCAACTCCACCACTTCAATTTCTCCTGAAACGCCGGTGTGCGTCCAGCGAACGAAATCTCCTTGGCGTCTGCCTAGTAACGCCATACCTACCGGTGCTAGCACCGACAATTGTTCTGAGTTATTTTGCAAATCTTTTGGGTAAACCAGTTGTAGTTTTCGAACTTGGTCATTGGCATTGAGCCTGAATCGAATCGATGAATTCATTGTTACTACATCCGGAGGCATTTCTGCCGGCTCCACTAAAGTTGCCTTTTCCAGTTCGGCGTTTAAAGCCTGACTTTGCGACTGCTGTTCTGGTAGACGCTGTAACATCAATTCCAGCCGTTCATAGTCGAGTGTTGAAATGATCCGCTCAGATTGTCGAATAGTCATGGTTGCTCCTTCATAAAGATGAAATTTCTGGTGGTTATTACTACTTTCGTACTGTGTTCAACTTGTGGATTTTTGGCCAGGCTGAAGCTGAACCCGGATGATCTCGCTAATGCTCCAGCAGCGGTAATGACGGCCCATTTTTATCGTGACAACATCGCCAACATTTTTACCAATCAGCGCCAAACCCAAAGGTGACAATAACGCCACTTCATTGGAATGATGTCTCGATGATTCTTTAGTCGCCAGTGTGCACCATTCAACCTGTTGATTTTCATTACAAAGCAACACTGAACAACCTGGTTGAATTCCGGAGATTTGAAGCCTTGTCCGGCGGTGATTCGGCGATTCTAGCTGTTCCAACATCGCTGCCAGTAACAAGGGTGAAATTGGCCAAAAATTACGCGCCGTTTTGTGGTTTAAAAGGCTGGTACTGGCAGTTGCCAGTGGAAAAAAATTAAAGAAAGTCATCACAGTTCCTGCAAGCTATATTGAGGGGAATAACGCAAATGCAAAACAGCCGGTTCTGAGAGATCAGAACCGGCTTAGTGATGTAAGGCTGTAAGTGGACACCATGATGGAAGGGTGTTATTCAGCATAAGCAACCTCCCTGAGGTAAAAGCTGACAAGAAGCACCGACCATAACCAAAATAATTGTCAAACTCAAACAACGTCGACCAGCGGCCAGATATTCGACATGAACGGCGAGAGTAGGAACATACTGAAACTTAGATAAGTAAAAGGGAAGGGAGCAAACTAAAACCAGTCAGCTGCTTCAGCCGGATAGTTACAAAAAATACCATCAACGCCTAATGCTTGCAGGCGTAATGCTTCACGCTGATCATTGACGGTATATACATAAATTTTTAGACCACGTAGATGCGCATCTTCGACCATTGCGGTATCTACAAATGCCCGGTCACAATGCACGGATATTGCAGCCAATTCAGAGGCAAACTGACAATAATTCAACGGGATGTTGGCCGTTAAGGCGCCGATAGCTAAAGTAGGCTGCAGCTGTTTTATTTGTTGCAACATCGGATGATGAAAAGAGGATATGAGTAATGTTGACCAGTCGGTACCAAGCTCAACTTTTGCTCGCTCTAATGTCGTGATCAGTAAATGGGCGGTGTCATGGCCTTTTAATTCAATATTCAGCACTGCCTGATTAGAAATCAGTTGTAGTACCTGCCACAGTGTCGGAATACGTTGACCCTGTCCCGCATCGAATTCTAACAACGCAGCATGTGAATAGTCTTCAATATTGCCTGTGGCATTGGTGGTGCGGGTAAGTTGACGGTCATGGATCACAATCAACTCGCCGTCGTGAGCATAGACATCAATTTCGATGCCATGGACATGGCAATCAAGCGCTGCCTGAATTGCAAGCAGCGTATTTTCCGGATAATGGCCACTGACTCCGCGATGGGCGAAAATTTTCATCAATGGCCTCCGTTTTATGTCTGCAAGAAATGTTTAGCTAAGCACAGTTGCAAACGCTTCGCCCATCCGCGTCACGGATCCAGGGTGTTGTTGATCATTAAATGCAATTTGCTCTGGTGCAAAAGCGAGTACTACAGTTGACCCTAATTTGAAGCGGCCCATTTCTGCACCTTTTTCTAATTTGACTGCATTAGCGCCTGTTGCTGGATAGCTCCAACGGAATACATCTTTGCCAGCTGGTGGGGTGATCGTACCCGCCCAGACCGTTTCGATACTGGCAACAATAGTTGCTCCAACCAATACTAACGCCATGGGGCCGACAGCAGTATCGAAAATAGTCACGACACGTTCATTGCGTGCAAATAAGCCAGGAACATTTTCTGCAGTCAGCGGATTGACTGAAAATAATTCGCCTGGCACATAAATCATTTCACGTAAGGTACCGGCAACCGGCATGTGAATACGGTGATAATCTTTAGGAGCCAGATAAATACAGGCAAACTGGCCATTTTGATAAGGCGCCGCAGTATCAATAGAACCGCCAAGTAACGCTTGTAGTGAATAGGTGTGTCCTTTCGCCTGGATTAGGTCGTCACCATCAATGGCACCAAGCTGACTAATGGCACCGTCAACCGGTTGCACAATAATAGTGTCGTCAGCAACAACCGGCCGGATCCCTTCCTTTAGCGGCCGGGTAAAAAATTCATTAAAACTTTGATAATCTGAAGCATTTTCATATTTAGCTTCAGTCATATTGATGCCATAAGCTTTAATAAACAGCTTGATAAGGGCATGTGACAGTACACCTAACCGCGCTGCTGCCAATAACCCAACGAGTCGGGAAATCAAATGCTTCGGCATGATGTATTGCAGGGTAATTTTCACTTTATCCATGTTGCTGGATCCTTAATCAACTTTAAAAAAATTCGGTTTGTCCTGCACCATACTGAGCAGGATTTTATGATAGTTATCAAAACGCTCTGCGGAAATCTCTTCAATCTCAATGGCATGATGCAGTGCACAACCCGGATCGTTTAGATGTTTGCAGTCGCGGAATTTACAGCGGCCAAGCCAAGGGCGAAATTCTTTGAAGCCCCAAAGCACTTCATCCGGCGGCAAATGCCACAAGGCGAATTCGCGGATCCCCGGAGAGTCAATTAAATGGCCGCCATCTGGTAAATGGTACAACCGCGCCACTGTGGTGGTGTGTTGACCCAAACCTGAACCGTCTGAAACTTCGCGGGTGACAACTTGCAGTTCTGGCAATAAATTATTGACCAATGAGGATTTACCCACACCGGATTGTCCGACGAAGATGCTGGTACCAGATTTCAGGTATTCATCCAGTTGCGCCATCCCTTCACCGGTTTTGGCACTTAACAGCAATATTTCGTAACCAATTTTGCGGTAAATTTCCAGCTGGCCGTCGACCACGGCACGCTCATCATCACTTAATAGATCTATTTTATTAAGCAATAATAAAGGTTTAATTTGCATCGCTTCTGCAGCGACCAGATATCGATCGATGATATTCAGTGAGAGGGCGGGGAGCACCGCGGAAACGATAATCAGTAAGTCGATATTAGCGGCGACGGGTTTTAAACCATCATAAAAATCCGGTCGTGACAGTACTGAACTTCGTTCCTGCACGGCTTCAATCACACCGCTGATGCCACCTTGAGGTTGCAGTGAACGTCGCCAGACGACTTTGTCGCCACAGACTAAAGAGTTGATGGTGCGTCGGATATTGCAACGTTCAATAGCGCCAGTTGGATCCTCAACATCCGCATGCTGACCAAAACGGCTGATCACCACACCGGCTTCCGGTTCACTTAATTGGGTATGCTCGAGCTGCTGTTCGGCTTTTGCGGCTTTTTTTTCCAGCCGATCAAGGCGTTTTTGCTGGTTGCCGGCAATTCGGTCCGTTTGGCGATTGCTCAGATGTTTCTTTTTCGTCACTGTTTCTCACAGGCCCGTCATGGGCGTTTTCCAGTTGGCGTCAGGCGTAGTATGATACTAGCATTCAGTGAAGTTACAAAGTAGCAAACCCATAAGGTGCCTTTTATGTCTGTGAATGAAAATAATCTGGTTTGGATCGATTTAGAAATGACCGGTCTGGAACCGGATGTTGATGTGATCCTGGAAATGGCGACCATCGTCACCGACAGCAATCTGAACGTGCTGGCGGAAGGGCCAACCTTCGCTATTAAGACCCCAGCCAGCGTGTTGGATAATATGAGTGCCTGGTGTGTAGAACAGCACGGTAAAAGTGGCTTAACCCAACGGTGTCACGACAGTAATACTGATTTAGATGCGGCTGTGGAACAGACCATCGCTTTTCTTAGCCAATATGTGCCGGCAGGTAAGTCGCCAATGTGCGGTAACAGTATTGGCCAGGACCGCCGTTTTTTGGTGAAGTATGCACCAAAGCTCGAAACATTTTTCCATTACCGCAATTTAGACGTCAGTACCGTGAAAGAACTGGCCAAACGCTGGAATCCGCAGGTAACAAAACTGGTGAATAAATCTTCGAGTCACTTAGCTTTAGACGACATTCGTGACTCAATTGCTGAATTAATGGTCTATCGCACGCACTTTTTTAACTTGCCCGAATAAAGTGCTTGCAAACTCAAACTGATTTTGTAAAATGCGCCCCGCTTAGTGACAAAGTTGAACGCCAGTTCTGCGGCGACTAAGCGGTCATTGAAGAAAATGTTGCGGGCATAGCTCAGTTGGTAGAGCGCTACCTTGCCAAGGTCGAGGTCACGAGTTCGAGTCTCGTTGCCCGCTCCAAATTTTTCAGTTGCCAGTTTGTTTAGATGATAGTGATGCGGGCATAGCTCAGTTGGTAGAGCGCTACCTTGCCAAGGTCGAGGTCACGAGTTCGAGTCTCGTTGCCCGCTCCAATC
>JAHJNE010000167.1 GCA_018820995.1 Gammaproteobacteria bacterium
ATGGAGATGATGGCCGTAGACCCATTACGCCGCGTTATCGCGCCAAGGCTCTGGGCAGGTGTCGTTTGTATGCCACTGCTGGCGATGATTTTTACCGCAGTAGGTATTTTAGGTGGTCATTTAGTTGGCGTTGACTGGCTTGGCGTTGATGCAGGCGGCTATTGGTCAGCGATGCAAGCGAATGTTGATTTTGAACAGGATGTCCTTAATGGGATTATCAAAAGTACAGTATTTGCTTTTGTGGTGACAGTCATTGCGCTGCACAAAGGATTTGATGCGGTTCCGACTTCGGAAGGAATCAGTCGGGCGACGACTCAAACTGTGGTGACGGCGTCACTAGCGGTGTTGGGTTTTGATTTTGTATTAACTGCTGTCATGTTTGGTGGATAGAAAAATGACCACTCGTAAATTAGAAATTCTCGTTGGTGCTTTTGTCGCCATCTCAATTGCAGCCTTTATGTTATTGGCATTAAAGGTGGCAAATGCCGGTGTTGCTGGTTCAGATCAAAGCTATCAGCTTATTGCGACTTTTGACAACATTGGTGGTTTAAAAGTCCGCTCTCCGGTCAAAGTCGGGGGCGTTGTGGTCGGTCGTGTCGCTGATATTCACCTAGACCCAGCGCAGTTTCAACCGGTTGTCACGCTGGATATAAATAGTAGTTATAACAATTTCCCGGAAACCAGTTCGCTGGCTATTTTAACTTCCGGTTTGTTGGGCGAGCAGTACATCGGTTTACAGCCTGGTTTTGTCGATGAAAATGTTGAAATTCTTGGCAATGGTGATCGTATTGAAGACACCAAATCCGCAATCGTACTCGAAGAGCTGATTGGTCAGTTCTTATTTAATCGTGGGAATCAATAATGAAATTATTTATAAAATTGGCCAGCGTGCTGCTATTAGCTGCTGGTTTCAATACACAGGCAAATACCGCAGTAGTACAAAGCTATGATGATCCTTATAAAATGATGGAAGTGTTGGTCGACAAAACCTTCCGCCGCATTGCTGCCGACCAGTCGAAGATTAAACAAAATGCCGAGGTCCTGCGGACCATCGTGACCGAAGAACTAGTGCCTTATATCGATAGCCGTTATGCAGCTGGATATGTGATTGGTCAGAGCGTGAAACTGAATACGGTGCCAAAAGAAGAGTTCAACACTTTTGTCATCGCATTTCAAAACTATATGGTTGGTACTTACGCTGGTGTATTTACACAGTACACCAATCAAAAAGTGATTATCGAACCTGGCCAACCGATTGATAAACAACGGAAAATAATCATCATCAAAACGCGGGTGATTGATCCGGGTAAACCAGATATCAATATTGAATTTAAACTGCGCCGGATGAAAGACAGTAACAACTGGTTGGTGTACGACATGATCGCTGAAGGCATTTCATTGCTGGATAGCAAAAGGTCAGAGCTGGGTAGTTTAATTCGCCAGCAAGGTCTGTTGAGTGTTGCAGCTTTATTGGAAGAGAAAGCCAAGGCACCAATTAGAGCACCAGAGAAGAAGAAAGATGCTTGAAATTAAGCAAAATGGGGCGGTATTACAATTTGTGGGTGAGCTCAACTGCAATACCGTGGTCGCACATTGGCCGTTTAAGCTAATGGCGACTTTACCAAAACAAGCTGAGTTTGATTTAAGTGGCTTGCAGCATGTCGATACTGCTGGGCTTGCTTGGTTAATTCAGCAGATGGCCAAAGCGAAGCAGCTTGGTATCAGTTTAAAGTTTAAAAAAATGCCAGAGCAATTGCGGTCTTTAGCCAGCGTGAGTGATGTGTTAGCTCTTTTGCCAACAGAGTAGCTGAAATTCACCGGCACTTTGGATATAATAAATTCTTTGTATCCAAGGGTGGGTAAGCCCAGAAAACGCTCTCTGGCTGCATGCTAATTTTATCGACAGCCCGGCCATCCGCCGGGTTGTTTTTCTTTCTGACATACCATTTCTATCGGTGAAATTGATGCGCTATTCGCATCAGCTTGCAAGTGGGAATACGCGTATGAACCGACTGAGTAGGTCAATTGATGGATTGTAAACAAATCGAACAACGTTTGACTGAGCAGCTGCAGCTTGCTGAAGTCTATGTGACTGCCGATGGTAGTCATTATGCGGTTACTGCTGTAGGTGACTGTTTTGACGGGATAAGTCGCGTGAAACAACAACAAATGGTTTATGCACCGCTGATGGCTGAGATTGCAGATGGCTCCATCCATGCGTTGTCGATTAAAGCTTTCACCCCAGTACAATGGCGCCGTGAAAAACTCCTTAACCCTCCGTTGGTGTAGAAGTCAATGCAACAGTTTTTAGTCACAGGGGGCGCCACCCTAAAAGGCGACGTTACTATTTCTGGGGCGAAAAACGCTGCCCTGCCAATTTTATTTGCCACTATTCTCGCAGAACAACCATCTGTGATCAGTAATGTGCCTGTGTTACGCGACATCGATACTACATTTAAGTTGTTAGCTATTTTTGGTGCTGAAGTACAGCGGGATGGACATCAGGTCACCGTTGATGCCAGTCATATTCACAGCCAAATGGCGCCCTATGAGTTAGTGCGGACCATGCGCGCTTCTATTTTGGCGCTGGGCCCATTGTTGGCTAGGTTTGGCCATGCAGAAGTGTCGTTACCCGGGGGCTGTGCGATTGGAGCCCGACCGGTGAATTTACATATCGAAGGCCTGCGTAAAATGGGCGCTCAAATCACCGTCGAAAATGGCTATATCAAAGCGAAAGCTGAACGCCTCAAAGGCGCGCATATTGTGATGGATATGGTGAGTGTTACCGGTACTGAGAATCTGCTGATGGCAGCAGTACTTGCTGATGGGGTGACAACCATTGAGAATGCTGCGCGTGAACCTGAGGTTGTTGATTTAGCAACATACCTGACAGCAATGGGCGCGAAAATTACCGGAGCTGGCAGTGCGACCATTAAGGTCGAAGGCGTCGAGCGGTTGATTGGTGCCGCCCATCGCGTGTTACCAGATCGCATCGAGACCGGCACATTTCTCGTGGCAGCTGCAGTGACAGGTGGTGATGTGACTTGTCGTAATACTGATCCAGGCGAATTAGAAGTTGTACTGGAAAAGCTACGTGAAGCGGGTGCCGATGTAACCACTGGCGACGATTGGATACGTCTTGATATGACAGGACGCCAATTAAAATCAGTGAATGTGAAGACGACCCCACATCCTGGCTTTCCTACTGATATGCAGGCGCAATTCACCGTGTTGAATGTGCTGGCGGAAGGTGTTGGTGTGGTGACTGAAACGATTTTTGAAAATCGGTTTATGCATGTTCCAGAGCTGCAACGGATGGGCGCATTAATCCAGCTCGAAGGGAATAACGCCTTATGCCAGCATACCACTCAGTTAACTGGAGCGCAGGTGATGGCAACCGATTTACGGGCCTCAGCAAGTCTGGTGATTGCAGGCCTGGTAGCCAACGGTAACACCATCGTGGACCGTATCTATCACATTGACCGTGGTTATGAGCAGATAGAGCACAAACTGCAAGCGTTAGGCGCTAAAATTGAACGGATCAATGCGCCAGCTTGATGCCACAATTTGAGCATAAAAAAACCGCCTTAGGGCGGTTTTTTTATGCTTTGACGTTACGGGTTATTCGGTATCAAGCCGGGTACCAATACGTGTCGGGATCACCATTCGTTGGCCACGGCGTTCAATGACGATTTGTACGTCCGTTTCAGGCACAGACTCTGCAACAATATCCAACGCCTGATTGACACTGGTTAGCATAACTCCTTGAATTTCAAGCATGATATCATCGGCTTGCAACCCAGATACAGCGGCAGGGCCGAGGTTTTCAACATCAGTAATTTTCATACCGTAGAATTTTTGGGCGGTCGAATATTGAAGCTCTCCTGATGAGTTGATCACCGGTTCACCGCTTAATCCTAAATAACCCCGAACAACACGACCATGACTGATGAGCTTTTTCATCACGGTAAAGGCCAATTTATAAGGCACCGCGAAGAAAATCCCCTGAACTTCCAGGTTACGCTGACGCTGAAAAGCAGCAGTGTTTATTCCGACCAAAATACCGTTGCTGTTGACCAAAGCACCACCAGAATTACCGGCATTGATCGCGGCATCCATTTGCATAAAATCGGTGTAATTATTGGTACTCAAGCCAGCGCGACCGGTCGCACTGATAATTCCCTGAGTAATGGACTGCCCTAAATTCAGTGGGTTACCTATCGCCAACACTAGATCGCCAACTTGTGGTTCAATATCAGTGATTTGCGGAATAACCGGCAGATTATTGGCTTTTACATATAAGACTGCTAAATCCGTCAATCGATCCTGACCAATCAATACTGCTTCAAGTCGACGGCCATCCTGCAGTGCAACTTCTATTTGGTCAGCACCGTTCACGACATGGTAGTTGGTCAGTATGTAGCCGTCTGAGCGCATAATAACGCCCGAACCCAAGGATTGATTTTGAATAATACGGCGTTGGTAGGAACGAGGGTCTTGCTGGGTAGAAACGGTATAAACATTGACCACAGCGGGTGCTGCTGCCCGCACTGCCTTTGCATAGGAAATGGCTGGCTGTTCCTGTTTCTGCGGTTTAATCAACTGATTCAGTTGTGTGACGCCATTTTGTTGGAATAGCAACAACCAAAGCAATGCTACTGCTAAGCCATAAGCAATACTTCGAATGATAAAAATCAGCGATTTCATCTATTTAATTAATTCAGAACGAATGGATTCAATGAAGCATAGCATTTAAGTTGGCTAAGATGTAGCAGAAAAATGTTGCGAAATACCACTCAGACCTCAGTGACTGTTCTCTAAAAGGTCTGAGTGGTTCAGGGCGAGCGTTTAACGAATTAACACGTAATATACAGAGTCTTCACGTTGAACCTGTAATGCGATTACGCCTTTAGCTTTGCTTAGGATCTCCCGTAGTTCAGCAACGTTATTCACCTTGGTACGGGCAACACCAATAATGACGTCACCTTGTTGCAAACCCAGTTGTGCGGCAGGAGAACGTGGTGCTACTTCAGTAAGCATTACACCAACGGTACCGTCCTGGGTTTTGCCATTTGAAAAACTGGCACCGGCGAGCATTTGATGCATATTGCCTGCGGTTACATTGGCTTGGTCACCTTCAGACAATTTCACATCAAAGTTAAATTGTTTGTCTTCACGAAGTACCCCAAGTTTTACTGTTTTACCGACTCCCATCGAACTTACTTTCGCGCGAAGTTCAGACATTGATTTGATTGTTTTTCCATTGAGGCTAACAACGACGTCGCCTGAACGTAAGCCTGCCTTGTCAGCTCCACTGTCTGGGGTGATGCGGCTTACAAATACGCCTTTGGTCGATTTTACCTTCATGCCTTTGGCAATATCTTCATTTAAATCAGTGCCTTCTATGCCAATAATACCGCGTTTGACCTCTCCAAATTCAATGATTTGATTGACCAGGTTTTTCATCATGGTCGATGGAATGGCAAAACCAATGCCAACGTTGCCGCCTGCAGGTCCAATAATCGCCGTATTGATCCCGATCAATTCACCGCGTAAATTTACCAGTGCACCACCGGAGTTACCGCTATTGATGGCGGCATCTGTTTGAATAAAATCTTCAATCTTTTCGATATCGAGTCCACCGCGACCAAGTGCACTGACTATACCCGAGGTGACGGTTTGCCCTAAGCCAAAAGGATTCCCGATAGCAATCGTAAAATCACCTACCCGCAAGGTGTCGGAGTCTGCAATTTTGATTTCGGCCAGATCTTCCGCGTCAATTTGTAGTAACGCTACGTCGCTCTCTGTATCTTCACCGATTTTTTTTGCTTCAAAGCTACGACCATCAGTCA
Organism: Gammaproteobacteria bacterium; assembly: GCA_018820995.1. Lineage (GTDB taxonomy): Bacteria > Pseudomonadota > Gammaproteobacteria > Enterobacterales > Alteromonadaceae > Pararheinheimera. The sequence goes on from JAHJNE010000167.1 coordinate 5,853, forward strand.
AAGTAACGCGAATTTCATCAGCTTGATTGATGACGTGCGCGTTCGTGACGACATAGCCTTTTTTCGCATCGATGATGACGCCAGAGCCAAGGCCGCGAAAAGGTTGCTCGCGACGCATCTCGCCTTGACCAAAGAATTGTTGGAAGGCGTCGGGCATCCGTTGTCTGACTTCACGATTGCCTGCGACGTTGATGTTGACAACCGCCGGAGTGACTTTTTCTAACATTGGGGCGAGGCTGGGCATTTCTTGTCCAGCTTCCGCTCCCCAAAATGGAATTTTGGCGGATACATAAGTTGAGTGAGTAAAAAGAGATGCAGCCAACAGGCTGGCGCTGAGCACAGATAACTTCATTTTCATATCGTGTTTGTCTCCATAGGAACACTGCCTACAGAGACTCACGCTTTGATAAAAAGTTTCAACTACTCGTATTTTTTTCTGTAGGAAAGGTTTTCATAATGCCACTGGAATGCCCCGCATAATCAAGTGGTTGTTGAGCCTGGGGCTCGACCTTCTTGCGCCGTTTTTCGTCAATTTTACCGTGTGACATCCGGATATGTTCGGCTGTGTCCGTAGATAAATAATTTAAATCGGTATCCTGCGCGAAGCCCGGACGCTCGATAAGCTGCATTTTCGTTCGTGCCATATGGCGGGCGATACTTTCATAGTTATCCTGCAACTGCGCCATTAGTTGATGGGTGGTATCCAAATGACTGGACACGTCGGAACGATATTGTTGCAGCTGCTGCCGCGTCTCATCCAGCTCAAGTTGCAACTTGTGTTGATTAAATTGACGAAGGCTATAAAAACGGCTGGCAATAGCGCCAATCACAATTCCGGCAACCAGCCAGATTAACGAAATGGATAAACTCATAACGGCTCCTGAAACTACTTAAATCCTTTCTAGTGTAACCTAACTTCTTATACAGAGTGGTAAGGCATGTTACTATAACAGCTATTGTCTATGGCCTGAATGTCAGATTTAACGCTGATATTCCAAAAAGCAGCACGAAGACCCCGCATGACGACTCCGCAGCAAAAATATCAGCAAGACCTGACACGCGATGATTTTCAGTTTGATGCTGCTCAGCAACATGCCGTCAACCGGTTGCAACGGTTATTTGACGACTTTTGCCAGCAAGAAACACCAAAATTGAGCTTCTGGCAAAAACTGAGCGGTAAAAAAAACCAGGTCAAGCCTTTGACCGGTTTGTATTTTTGGGGTGGGGTTGGCCGAGGCAAAACCTATCTGGTTGATACCTTTTTTGAGTGTTTACCAACGTCCCGTAAAATGCGTATTCATTTTCACCGGTTTATGCACAAAGTGCATGAAGAGCTAACAGCACTGGCCGGGCAGCCAAACCCATTGGAGTTGGTGGCAGATAGCTTTAAACAAGAAACTGATATTATTTGTTTTGATGAGTTTTTTGTTTCAGACATCACGGATGCAATGATTTTAGGCACATTGATGCAGGCATTGTTTGCTCGTGGCATTACGTTAGTCGCAACGTCCAATATTGAACCGGATGGCTTATATAAAAATGGGCTACAACGAGCGAGATTTTTACCGGCTATTGCCTTAATTAAACAATTCACTGAGGTTGTAAATGTTGACAGCGGTATTGATTACCGGCTGAGAACACTGACGCAGGCAGAAATTTATCACCATCCACTGGACTCTGCTGCCGACCAAAATATGCTGAATTATTTTAATGCTTTGTCATTGGAACCACGCCAACAGCAAGCGATTGTGGAGATAGCGCATCGACCATTAAAAACCCGCTGGGAAGCAGAAGGTATTGTTTGGTTTGAGTTTTCAGAGCTCTGTGAGTCAGCACGAAGTCAATATGACTATATGGAACTGAGCAAAATTTACCACACTGTTTTATTGTCCCAAGTCACTGAAATGGGGCAGAGCAATGATGATGTGGCCCGGCGTTTTATTGCGTTGGTCGATGAGTTTTACGAGCGCAAAGTTAAATTGATCATCTCGGCTGCAGTGCCGATGGAACAGCTTTATAGTCAGGGAATTTTAGCATTTGAATTTAAACGTTGCTTAAGTCGGCTACAAGAGATGCAATCGCATGATTATTTATCGTCGGCTCACTTACCGTAAAGCTTGGTTTGTTTGAACACTATTGCTGATTTTTTTTGCAAAACAGCTATTTTTTACCCTAGCTTGTCTATATAATCCGCCACCGGCCCACGTTACAGCCTGAATCTGCCGTAGCCTGGCAGTTTGATGAACTCGAAGGGGTTCGATAAACGACATAATCTTTGCCCGAAGGTTATGTGAGGTGTAACTGATAATTTTTTTGGATAGTTTGATGAAAACTTTTACTGCTAAGCCAGAAAGCGTAACACGCGACTGGTTCGTTGTTGATGCCGCAGGTAAAACCCTGGGTCGTATCTCAACTGAAATCGCTCTTCGTTTACGCGGAAAGCACAAGCCAGAATACACGCCACACGTTGACACCGGCGACTACATCATCGTAGTTAACGCTGACAAAGTGACTGTAACTGGTAACAAAGCGAAAAACAAAAAGTACTACTCTCACTCTGGTTTCCCAGGTGGCATCAAAGAAATCACTTTCGAGAAGCTGCTGGAAAAGAAACCTGAGATGGTGCTTGAGACTGCGATCAAAGGCATGCTGCCTAAAGGTCCACTGGGTCGCGCTATGTTCCGTAAGTTGAAAGTGTATGCAGGCGCCGAGCATCAGCACGCTGCCCAGCAACCACAAGTTTTAGACATCTAACCGGAGCATATCGATAATGGCACAGAATCAATATTACGGTACTGGTCGTCGTAAGACCTCTACAGCACGTGTATTCCTGAAAGCGGGCGCTGGTAACATCGTTATCAACCAACGCACTATCACTGAATACTTCGGTCGTGAAACTGCTCGTATGGTTGTTATGCAACCGTTAGAGTTAGTGGAAATGGTTGGCAAGTTTGACATGTACATCACTGTTAAAGGTGGTGGTATTTCTGGTCAAGCCGGCGCTATCCGTCACGGTATCACCCGTGCATTAATGGAGTTTGACGAAACTCTGCGTCCAGCACTGCGTAAAGCCGGTTTCGTAACCCGTGATGCGCGTAAAGTTGAACGTAAGAAAGTCGGTCTGCATAAAGCCCGTAAACGTCCACAGTACTCAAAACGTTAATTCGTTTTATAATAGAAACCCGGCCAAGCGCCGGGTTTTTTTTATTTTTTTTAGCCGTTTCAGTCATTTTGTTCGTATAAATCAATTGTGGATTGCACTTTTTCCGTAGCTGAATGCTATAGTTTTGGCTGTTTATGACATGGCAGTCGACATGCAGGTAGTTAGCGTCTTGTAAAAATTATGCGTCAATCAGCCTGACTTGCACCGGATCGATAAAAAGCCGAAAAAATACTTCTATGAAACCAAGAGAATCAGCCTTAATCCTTGTATCAGGCAGGGCTTTTCATTATGATCCTTGGTATTTTGCAACTTATAATAATCGCTGAAATTCAGCAGCTTAAATCGTTCAAAATTTAAGCGTTAACGTGGAGATGAGTGGATGAGCAATGCGCCAGTCGATCATGGTCGCCGTCGCTTCCTCACTATCGCAACCTCAGTAGTAGGTGGCGTTGGTGCAGTTGGAGCAGCCGTTCCCTTTATTGCGTCCTGGAACCCGAGTGAAAAAGCTAAACAAGCTGGTGCCGCTGTAACAGCGAACATCGGCAAGCTCGAGCCAGGTCAGTTAATTCGGGTAGAATGGCGCGGTAAACCGGTATGGGTCGTTAACCGTACCCCTGAAATGCTTGAAACCTTGAAGAAGGTTGAGCCTAACTTGCGAGACCCTGCATCGGACGAGCCGCAACAACCGGCTTATGCCAAAAACCAGCATCGCTCGAAAAAGCCTGAAATTTTTGTAGCTGTCGGAATTTGCACGCACTTAGGTTGTTCTCCAACATACAAAATGAATGACTTCGACGCACACGTTGAAGGTGTCGCATCTGGTTTCTTCTGCCCATGCCACGGTTCTACCTATGATATGGCTGGTCGCGTGTTTTCTGGTGTTCCGGCTCCGAAAAACCTGATGATCCCACCATATATGTTCTCTGATGGCGACATTCTGACCATCGGTGCTGACGAGGGGACTGCCTGATGTTTAAAAATCTGATGAACTGGATCGAATACCGCATGCCATTCATGGAGAAGATGAATCTCCATGTGATGCAATATCCGGCCCCTAAAAACTTTAACTTTTGGTACTTCTTTGGTTCGCTAGCGATGTTAGTGCTGGTGAATCAGATCCTAACGGGTATCTGGTTAACAATGAACTTTGAGCCTTCTGCTGAGCGCGCCTTTGCGTCAGTAGAGTACATCATGCGTGATGTCGACTACGGCTGGTTGTTACGTTATATGCACTCGACCGGTGCCTCTGCATTTTTTGTCGTTGTCTACCTGCACATGCTGCGCGGTATGATGTATGGCTCTTATCAGAAACCACGTGAACTGTTGTGGATCTTCGGCATGCTGATTTTCCTCGTGCTGATGGCTGAAGCTTTTATGGGTTACTTGTTACCATGGGGTCAGATGTCGTTTTGGGGTGCTCAGGTTATTATCTCCATTTTCGGTGTGATTCCGGGGATTGGTGATGACTTAACGCTTTGGATCCGCGGTGACTATGTTATTTCGGGTGCAACCTTAAACCGTTTCTTCGCTTTGCATGTTATTGCTTTACCACTGGTTCTTGTCATCCTGGTATTCCTGCACATCATTGCATTGCATGAAGTCGGTTCAAATAACCCAGATGGTATTGATGTCAAACGTCCGAATGACGGTCAACCTGTCGAAAATAACGTTTCGGACAAATTTACTTTCCATGAATACTTCACCAAAGGTGGTAAGAAAATTATCGTTGATGCGATTCCTTTCCATCCTTATTACACGGTAAAAGATATTGTCGGTGTTGTCGGTTTCCTGATTATCTTCTGTGCGGTTATTTTCTTTGCACCAGAAGGTGGTGGTTATTTCCTGGAAGCGCCTAATTTTGAACCAGCAAATCCAATGAAAACGCCAGCGCACATTGCACCTGTCTGGTATTTCACGCCATTCTATGCGATTTTGCGGGCAGTGCCTGATCAGCTGTTTGGGGCCATTTTTATGTTCCTGGCAATTATTTTCCTGGCGTTGTTGCCATGGTTAGATCGTTGTTCAGTGCGTTCAGTGCGTTACCGCAGCACATTCCATAAATGGAATCTGGTGAATTTCTGTATCAGTTTTGTGGCATTGGGTGTTCTTGGTGTGTTACCGGCAACTCCAACCTATACGCTGTTTGCGCAGATTTTCTCATTCACTTATTTTGCTTTCTTCGGCTTGCTGTGGTTGTACAGCAAAAACGAAAAAACTAAACCATTGCCTGTGAGGTTATCATAATGCTGAAACAGTTATTGGCAGCAGTGGCTCTGGTCGCCTCATCGGCAGCGATTGCCGCTACTGGGCATGAAGTCCATCTTGATAAGGCACCGATTAATCTGACTGACAAAGAGTCATTGCAACGTGGCGCCCGGATGTTCCAAAACTATTGTCTGGGTTGTCACCAGATGGAATATCAACGTTATTCACGTACATTCCGTGATTTAGGTATTCCAGATGACGTGGGCATGGAGCAACTCGCTTTTACCGCGAAAAAAGTCGGTGACCATATCAAGAATGCCGCACCAAAAGCAGACTTAGCAGTTTGGTTTGGCGCTCCGCCACCAGATCTGACCAACGTGGCCCGAGTTCGTGGGCCCGATTGGATCTATACCTATTTGCGTTCATTTTATGTTGATCCAACCCGGCCATTTGGTGTGAACAATGAAGTTTTCCCATTGGTTGGCATGCCACATGTATTGCAAGAGCTGCAAGGTGTGCCGCATAAACAACACGAAACTCGATTGGTTGATGGTGAACCAAAAGAAGTTTATGTTGGGATCGTCACTGATGGTACCGGTGAATTGAGTACTGAAGAGTACGACCGCGCTGTTGCCGATTTGGTGAATTATTTAGAATATACCGGCGAGCCTTCCAAGTTGGAGTCGCGTAGTCTAGGTATTAAAGTCATGATTTTCTTATTAATTTTCTTTGTTCTAGCATTCTTGCTGAAGAAAGAATATTGGAAAGACGTTCATTAAGTCAGTGTTGACTGACAGATAAGGGGCCTGGTGGCCCCTTTTGCCGTTTTAAATTTACCGGAGGAATTCATGGCGATACCTGCCAACAGACGTGCTGCGATGACGTTGTTTACGGCTGCCGACGAAATGTACAGCCATCAGGTCAGAATGGTACTGGCAGAAAAAGGTGTCACTGCAGATATACTGCTGGTGAGTCGCGATAATTTGCCGGAAGAGGTTTACGAAGTGAACCCATACGGTTCATTACCTACATTAATGGACCGGGATTTAGCGCTGTACCAGGCCGATATTATTATGGAATATCTGGACGAGCGTTTTCCACATCCGCCGCTGCTTCCTGTTTATCCCGTGGAGCGTGGTAAAACCCGCTTAATGATGTATCGAATTAAACATGATTGGTACAGCAAAGCGGAAAAGATTCTACAAAATGGCGATGATGCCGCAGAAGCTCGTCGTGATTTGCGTGAAAGCTTATTGTCGATAGCACCGTTGTTTCAAGAAACGCCCTATTTTATGAGTGAAGAATACAGTTTGCTTGACTGTTATATGTCCGCTTTATTGTGGCGTTTACCGTTGTTTGGGATTGAAATTTCCGGGCCTGGCAGTAAAGAGTTAAAAAACTACATGATCAGATTATTTGAGCGTGATGGTTTTCAACAGTCATTGACGGATGCAGAACGTGAAATTCGTCGTGATGTTAGGTATTAAACAATGACTGATGAGCTTAAAATGACGCCCAACCGGCCGTATTTGCTACGAGCCTTCTACGAGTGGATTGTAGATAATAATCTAACACCTTATCTGGTTGTTGATGCGACGATGCCCGGCGTTAAAGTACCAACCCAGCATATTCAAAATGGTCAGATTGTGTTGAATATCAATCCTTCTGCTGTTGGCAATTTATTGCTTGGTAATGACGCCGTGACATTTAGTGCCAGGTTTGGCGGAAGTCCGTTTGCACTTTATATTCCCCAGCGTTCAGTCCTCGCCATTTATGCCCGAGAAAATGGTGCCGGCACTATGTTTACGCCGGAAGAAGATGAAATGTCGGATGATGAATATTATGCCGAAGAGTTAGTAGATGACGAGCAGGTAACCCCTCCTGGTGATACCACCGACTCTGCGATTCAGTCAAAGCCGGATGAGGCTGGCAAGCCGAAAAAACCTTCGCATTTGCGAGTGGTTAAATAATACTTGCCGCGACAAACCCGTTCAAAGAAAAAGCCGACAGGTTGTCGGTTTTTTTTATTTACCAACGTGCCAATAAAGCCTTGCAGCATCATTCGTAGGTCTATTGTTTGAAAGGATCTATTTAAGTCATTCTATTTCACACATCAACTATTTTTTTTCTGAAGCCACTTGCCAGAACGCCCGCATCAAAGGTTCATGTAACCTTTTGGACTGCATACAGATACCCAGCTCAAAAGGCTCAAACTGATAGTCCAGTGCGACGGTGCGCACCCGCTCGCGCACTGGGCTGTTTTGCACCACCGCGTCCGGCGCAATTGCAACGCCTGTGCCCAGCGCGACCATACTAACCATCGCTTCATGCCCTTCGACTTTTGCCACAATCAACGGATTAAACCCTGCGCTTTTTAGCCATTGATCCAGTCTGGCGCGAGCTGGACCATGATCTGGGACTATCATTGGAATGTCATGCCATGGGATTGGCTTTTGCGCGAGTAAATCGGTGGTTTTGCATGGGATAGTTGGCGCGATCAACTGTAGTGGCAGTTTAGCGATACTGGCAAAGGCGATATTCAGCGGTAAATGTGGTGGATAGACCGCCAACGCGACATCTGCTTCATCATTTTTCACTTTTTCAAGGGCAGCTGCGGCGTCGCCGGTGGTCAGTTGGATTTCGGCTTTAGGGCAGAGCAGTCTGAATTTGTCGAGAATATCCGGTAAATGGCTGTAGCTTGCGGTAACAGTACAGAATAAGCGTAGCTGGCCTTGTAATTCGTCGCTGGTTAACGCCAAATCCACCTGCAATTGGTGCCAATCTTCCAGATACTTCTTCACAAACTGCTGAAAACGCACGCCTGCCGGGGTTAAACGAACTGAGCGATTATCACGGCTGAATAGTTGTACGCCTAAGTCCTCTTCCAGTCGCTGGATGATTCGGGTCAAAGTGGAAGGGCTGACATATAGCTGCTCACTGGTTTTACTGAAATTTAAACTACTGGCTAAATGCTGGAATAACTGAGCACTGCGATTGTCCATGGCCGTTCGAACCTTCTGTTTGCTAATCACGAAACTGCTACGATTGCACAAAGTGAAATACTGTCTTGTGAATATATCACTTCACGCAACGTGAGTAACAGCATATTCTGGCCCCATCAAAACAGCGCTGCTTAAACCGCTTTAGTTTACCAAAGCAAGCCGCTGTTCTGCCCTAACGCATCAGCGCTGGTCGCGATGCTGGCAAAGAAACTAATTTTAGGTACTCAATGATGGCTAATTATTTCAACACTCTGAATCTGCGTCAGCAGTTAAAACAACTTGGCAAATGCCGTTTTATGCAAAAAGAAGAATTTGCAGATGGTTGTAACTTATTAAAAGGTTGGAAAGTTGTCATTGTTGGTTGTGGTGCACAAGGTTTAAACCAAGGTTTAAACATGCGCGATTCAGGTCTTGATATTGCTTATGCATTGCGCGCTGAAGCCATCAGCCAAAAACGTAAATCATTCCTGCAGGCCAGCGAAAACGGCTTTGTTGTGGGTACCTATGAAGATTTAATTCCGACGGCTGATTTAGTGTTAAACCTGACGCCGGACAAGCAGCACACGTCAGTGGTGAAAGCGGTAATGCCGTTGATGAAACAAGGTTCAACACTGGCTTATTCGCATGGTTTTAATATCGTCGAAGAAGGCACACAAATCCGTAAAGACATCACTGTAGTGATGGTGGCGCCAAAATGCCCTGGTACTGAAGTACGCGAAGAATACAAACGTGGTTTTGGCGTACCGACTTTGATTGCGGTACACCCGGAAAACGATCCAAAAGGGCAGGGTTTAGCCATTGCTAAAGCTTACGCTTCTGCCACTGGTGGTGACCGTGCAGGGGTGCTGGAATCAAGCTTTGTTGCTGAAGTGAAATCTGACCTCATGGGCGAGCAGACCATTTTATGTGGCATGTTACAAACCGGCGCTATTCTGGCCTACGACAAATTAGTCGCTGACGGTTATGAAGCAGGTTACGCCGCAAAGCTGATTCAGTTTGGCTGGGAAACCATTACCGAAGCCCTGAAGCATGGTGGTATCACCAATATGATGGACCGCCTGTCGAATCCGGCGAAAATCAAAGCTTTTGATCTGGCTGAGCAGTTAAAAGGCATTTTACAGCCACTATTTGCCAAGCATATGGACGACATCATTGCCGGTAAGTTTTCTGAAACCATGATGGCCGACTGGGCCAATGATGATAAGCAGCTGCTGGGCTGGCGCGAAGAAACCCGTCAAAGCGGTTTTGAAAATGCGCCGGTATCCAGCGAGCATATCGCCGAACAAGATTATTTTGACCGCGCCATTTTGTTGGTGGCGATGGTCAAAGCCGGTGTTGAATTGGCGTTTGATACCATGGTCGAGGCCGGTATTGTTGAAGAATCAGCTTATTATGAGTCGTTACATGAGACGCCGCTGATTGCCAATACTATTGCCCGCAAACGTTTGTACGAGATGAACGTGGTGATCAGCGATACCGCTGAATACGGCAACTATTTGTTTGCCAATGCGGCAGTACCAATGCTGCGCGAGCTGGTGAATACCATCAGCCCTGAATTGCTGGGTAAGGGTGTGAATGCCGCCAGCTCCCCACAAGGGAATGGCGTCGATAACATCCGCCTGATTGAAGTAAATGACGC
>JAHJNE010000168.1 GCA_018820995.1 Gammaproteobacteria bacterium
CGATTTCAGCAAGGACAAAGGACGCTAAAGGACTGGCTTTGAAATCAGGACGATTTCAACAAGGACGAAGGACGCTAAAGGACTAGCTTTGAAATCAGGACGATTTCAGCAAGGACGAAGGACGCTAAAGGACTGGCTTTGAAATCAGGACGATTTCAACATGGACGAAGGACGCTAAAGGACTAGCTTTGAAATCAGGACGATTTCAGCAAGGACGAAGGACAGCTCATGATGAGCTTAAGTATGACTCTGTGGTGGCAGTGTTTTACGTAGCATGGATGTTAAAACCTTCACAGCGCAAAATGACTCCGCAAGGAGCAGGGACGATTGGCCCGAAAGGGTAGCAATATGGACATTGTAAAAGTCTTACGGTAGCCGCACTTTTTAGTGCGGCTTTCCTTTTTGTAGAGTCTGTAAAAAAATCTTCTGCCTATAATATTCAAACAACTACACTTTTCAGCAATTATTAATACAGCACCGCCCTTTTGTGAAACTCAGATCAACTAACGAAACAATCACTATAGGTGACGGCAGACAGATGAAAGATTTTCACTTGTTGCTTTTTGCTCTTTTCGTCGAATAAATGTGCTGCTACATTAGAGGCGTCCAAATAATGAGCAGAAGCAGAACTAAAGACACGGAAGTGTCCAAGGACTAGCTGAACCAAATAAAAAACCCCGGTAGCATTCGCCAACGGGGCTGTCTGATAAAAGACAAAGGACAAGGATAGACGACTTAGTGGGTCAAGTTTGTTTGCAGGGTTAACCTCTAGGGCTAGCTGTTAACACTGCAAACCGCTCCTGACAGATCCCCACCGAACCTGCCAGACTGCTTACTTCGACGATGCAACAAACTCAGGATAGGCTTCGATACCACATTCCGAACGGTCAACACCATCATATTCTTCTTGCTCACTCACCCGGATACCCATGGTCAGCTTTAACACATACCAAACAACCAGGCTGGTCACAAACACCCAGAAGAAAATTGTCGCTGCACCAATCAACTGACCAGTAAAACTGGCTGATTCTTTGGTTAAAGGCACAATTAACACACCAAACAAACCAACGACACCGTGCACCGAAATCGCGCCAACCGGGTCATCGATCTTAATTTTGTCCAGACCAATAATTGCAGCCACTACAATTACACCAGCGATTGCACCAAAAATTGTTGCTTGCAATGCTGTGGGTGTTGATGGCTCTGCCGTAATCGCCACTAAACCAGCTAAAGCTCCGTTTAATACCATGGTTAAGTCAGCTTTACGGAACAACACCATTGACAGCACCAAAGCTGAAATGGCACCGCCTACCGCAGCAGCGTTGGTATTTAGGAATACCATTGCGACACCATTGGCATTTGCAATATCACCCAGTTTTAACATTGAACCACCGTTAAAACCGAACCACCCCATCCACAGAATCAAGGTACCTAAGGTTGCCATCGGCATATTAGCGCCAGGGAATGCATGCGTTTTACCGTCTTTACCATACTTACCTTTACGGGCACCCAGCAACAGCACACCAGCCAAAGCAGCAGCAGCACCAGCCATGTGTACAATGCCAGAACCAGCAAAGTCAGAGAAACCATAGTCTGCTAATGAATAGAGACCAAATACAGCCTGGCCACCCCAGGTCCATGAACCTTCCATTGGATAAATCACACCTGTCATCACAACTGCAAAGGCGAAAAATGCCCAAAGCTTCATTCGTTCAGCGACTGCGCCTGAGACAATCGACATCGCTGTCGCAACAAACACGACCTGGAAGAAGAAGTCTGATGCTTTTGAGTAAATAGCTTTACCGGTAAATCCGCCTTCACGCTCAGCAAAACTAGCCAAAGTCGCATCAACATCAACGGCTTCAATGCCACTTAAGAAATAACCGCCACCATACATAAACTGATAACCACAAATTAAGTACATCAGACAGGCGATTGCATACAGTGCAAAGTTTTTAGTCAGAATTTCAGTGGTATTTTTAGAACGTACTAAACCCGCTTCTAACATGGCAAAACCTGCTGCCATCCACATCACTAACGCACCACACACCAGAAAATAAAAGGTGTCCATGGCAAACTGTAAATGGAAAATTTGTTCTTGCATAAATTTCTCCTAGATGGCTTCTGAGTCCATTTCACCAGTACGGATCCGAATCACTTGCTCCAGATCGTAAACAAAAATCTTACCGTCACCGATACGCCCGGTATGCGCGGCTTTCGCTATCGCCTGCAACAAACGTTCGACATTTTCGTCCAGCGTGGCAATTTCAAGCTTTACCTTTGGTAGGAAATCGACCTGATATTCCGCCCCACGATACAGTTCAGTGTGTCCTTTCTGCCGACCGAAGCCTTTGACTTCAGTGACGGTCAGGCCTTCAATACCGATATCCGCAATCGCTTCGCGGACATCGTCAAGCTTAAATGGCTTGATAATGGCACATACCAATTTCATAGTTCTTATCCTTTTTAGGCTTGGACCGGGCGCAAACCAGGCCGCTAACTTGTTGCAGTTGCCAAATAGATAAGGAAACCTTGTGCCATGTTTTAAAATCATTATTTATCAAATAGTTATACATATCCCTCGAGTGTTAGCCAAAAAAAACGCACCAAATAGGTGCGTTCTTTCCCAGCAGGGGTGCAGTGGTGAGATCGGTTTTTCTTAATCGACGATGTGGAGGCATTGTCATTGAACCAAAGAATGAACAATTGCTCTGTCGACTCGGAGATCTTTACTTAGGTAAAAATTGCTGCCATTGCGTCAGCAAATGAATTAAATCTTCCAACCCACATTCAGCAGTTAAATTAGCATCATCCGTAGACAATTCCGGATCCAGATCGGCATCCCGCTCATCAACTTGCCCGACGCTGTAGTGGCAGACCAACACTTCTTGCCGCTCCACCTTAAAGATATATTCCCGCCCGACAAACTGGTATTCGCTAAAAGGACCAAGTTGATGTAAGTCATCAACAAGCTTTTGATATGCTGTGGCATTTCGCTCGAATTCATCCAGTAAAAACCGCTGCAATGCATGTTGCTCCATTGGCAATTTCAATTGATAAATCCGACTGTCCGGTAAATAAATGAAATCAAATTCCATTCGGAAGCTCCATGGTTCTGCAATAAATCAAACGTGCTTTACAAAATAACAAAGGGCCCGCAAAAGGGCCCTTTGTTTGACAACAAATGCTATGTATTAAACAGCTTGTTGCACAATGACGTTTGAAGCTACTTGCGTGTATTGCGGCATCTGATGGAAGTTCAGGTAACGGTAAGTGTCCGCCGCCGTCGTTTCAATCTGTTTTGCATAGTCGAGGTACTCTGGAACCGTTGGCAAACGACCAATAATCGAAGCCACAGCCGCCAGCTCAGCAGATGCTAAATACACATTAGCGCCCTGCCCCAAACGGTTCGGGAAGTTACGGGTAGAGGTAGAAACCACGGTTGTGTTGTCGCCAACACGGGCCTGGTTACCCATACACAACGAACAACCTGGGATTTCAATCCGTGCACCCACACGGCCGAAAATACCGTAATAGCCTTCTTCCGTCAGCTGGTCTTTATCCATTCTCGTCGGTGGCGCAATCCACAGACGCGTTGGGATCTGGCCTTTAAACTTATCAAGCAGTTTACCGGCAGCACGGAAGTGACCAATGTTGGTCATACAAGAACCGATGAACACTTCATCAATCTTGTCGCCCTGCACAGAAGATAACAAACGCGCGTCATCCGGGTCGTTTGGTGCACAAAGGATTGGTTCTTTAATGTCTGCCAAATCGATATCAATCACTGCCGCATATTCAGCATCAGCATCAGCACGCTCCAGTTTTGGATTGGCCAGCCATGCTTCCATCGCCACAATACGACGTTCAATCGTCCGACGGTCACCGAAGCCTTCAGCGATCATCCACTTCAGCATCACGATATTTGATTTCAGATATTCTGAAACCGAGTTTTCAGACAGGGTGATAGTACAACCTGCAGCTGAACGCTCAGCAGATGCATCAGACAGCTCAAACGCTTGTTCTGCGGTTAAGGTTTCAAGACCTTCAATTTCCAGCACGCGACCAGAGAAAATGTTGACCTTGCCTTTTTTCTCAACAGTTAACAAACCTTGCTGAATGGCGTAATAAGGAATCGCATGCACTAAATCGCGCAGGGTGATACCTGGCTGCATTTCACCTTTAAAACGGACTAACACAGATTCAGGCATATCCAACGGCATCACGCCAGTCGCAGCAGCAAACGCCACCAGACCAGAACCTGCCGGGAAAGAAATACCTAACGGGAAACGGGTATGTGAATCACCACCGGTACCGACCGTATCTGGCAACAACATCCGGTTTAACCAGCTGTGAATGATGCCATCACCCGGACGTAGCGCGATACCGCCACGATTCATAATAAAATCTGGCAGGGTGTGGTGTGTATTCACATCTACTGGCTTTGGATACGCAGCGGTGTGACAGAAAGACTGCATCACCAAATCGGCAGAGAAGCCTAAACAAGCTAA
>JAHJNE010000169.1 GCA_018820995.1 Gammaproteobacteria bacterium
GCCCGCCTGTTGCAACGATTGTTGCAAAGATTCAGTCACTAAAACGAGCTGATTCAAAGTAATACAGTACTGACCGGTTTGAGTATCGTAAAGTAGCCAGTGATCATCCTGTTCGGACAGCAACTGAAATTTTTGCCCATTAATTGTTACATTCCGCTTTTTTTCTACGTTGAGACGTTGCTGACCGAGCCGGGGTTGCAGCGGCGATTCAACTAATTTGGTTGAACCATTCTCCGGGTTCGCGGCAACCGGTGTTGATAACAGTAAGAGTACCCATCCTGCTGCAAACCATAAACTCATTGCTTATCTCCTCAATTAGGAACTAATAAAAACTACACATTTTCTGAATCGGCTATAGTTCATTGGCGATTGAAAATCTCTGTCAGACCATGTATAAAAATAATGCTTGGTAAAAAAATGTTAAATAACAAGATACTCAAGGAACATGAATGAAACAATTTAAACACTCTGCAGTCGCAGTGCTGGTAAGTGCCGCACTTACTGCTTCACCCTTAGCTGCAATAGCCACCGATTTAAATACCGCTCAACTCAA
Organism: Gammaproteobacteria bacterium; assembly: GCA_018820995.1. Lineage (GTDB taxonomy): Bacteria > Pseudomonadota > Gammaproteobacteria > Enterobacterales > Alteromonadaceae > Pararheinheimera. Next base: position 554 of record JAHJNE010000169.1, read on the forward strand.
TCAGGGCAAACATCTATCAGCAGTTCAACAAACCCCAACTGTATCAGGGATGAACAACCAGGTAGATCCCGTTAGCGGTCGTAATTCTTTCACTTGGGCACCTATCGGCTTAGTGGCGCCAAATTTGTCAGCTGTCGCAGAAGAGTACCAGCTTGAAGTCGCAGCTGCACATTATCTAAACTCACTCACCGGCGCTGTTGATAAAGGTGGCTTGGTTGGTCTGAAACCAATAATGGCCAGTTCGCATCAAAGTGATGATGGCGTCAAAATCGCTAAGTTCCGTCAGGAATATCACAACGTCGAGATTTTCAATAAAGAATATAATGTCTTAATGGACGCTGAATTTAATCTGGTCGCGGGTTCAGGTGCGTTAACACCAGCGTCAGAAGCGCCAAGTATTGCTGCATTAGCTCGCTTTGGTAAGGCCGACACTGCAGTACGTAAGGCCTTTTCTGCCGCAGGTGGCGATGAACAACAGTTAGAATTAACAAACTTAGAGTCAGCTGGAAAATATGATGTTTTCTCTGCGACTGCACAGCAGGGTAAATTAAAAATGCTGGGCGAGCCGCGCGCAAAACCAGTGTTTTTCGAGAAGAAAAACAAGCTAGTTCCAGCACATTATGTTGAGATTGAAGTCAGCACAGAAGACTCCGTCGACTCTGATTACTACAGCTATGTCATCGCCAGCGAAACTGGTGAGGTTTTATTCAAAAACAATCTAAAAGCGCACGCCGCTGATTTTGAATACCGTATTTATGCAGATAAAGACGGTCGACCATGGGATGGCCCACATGGTAACGTCATCCCTGCCACCAGCGCAGATCAGGTTGATGCGACAGCTTATCTGGATGCTCCACTGGTCAAACTTCTGCATGGCCCGATTAGCACCAAAGATGCTTGGATGAAAGAAGGGGCGACCACAACCGTCGGTAACAACGTCACAGCTTACGCCGATGTGGTTGCTCCGGATGGTTTAACCGATGGTGACTATCATGCAGAAACGACTGCACCTGGTGTGTTTGACTATAAATACCGTACCAGCGAAGCAGAAACTTCAGTTCACAACCGTAAAGCGGCCATCGTCAATCTGTTCTATATGAACAACTATTTACATGACAAATTCTATGATTATGGTTTTGACGAAAAGTCGGGCAATGCACAAACGTTAAACTACGGACGTGGTGGTGTTGAAGGTGACCCTATCAAAGCCGAAGTTCAGGATAACTCCGGTTTTAATAATGCCAACATGAATACACCGGCTGATGGCCGTTCTCCACGGATGCAAATGTATCTTTGGGACAGTAAAGACGCCATTTTTGGTAAAGACTATGGCATCACTGCCAGCGCTGGTGGCGAAGCGATCAGTATTTCAACTTTGCAACGTTCTAGCTTTGGTGCTGGTCAATTCAAAGTCAGCGGCACGATGGCTGTCATGGACGATGGTATCGCTCCGGGTCGTGATGGATGTACTGCAGCTGCTAATGGCGCTAGTTTAGCCGGTAAGATTGTCGTTATCGATCGCGGTACTTGTGCATTCACCA
>JAHJNE010000170.1 GCA_018820995.1 Gammaproteobacteria bacterium
AGCAGTACGAGCAACAAGGGCACCCTTATTATGCTTCAGGCCGATTGTGGGACGATGGCATTATCGATCCGGCGCAAACACGGATGGTGGTTGGTCTGGCTTTAGCCGCATCGCTGAATGCGCCGATTGAAGAAACACGCTTTGGCGTGTTCCGGATGTAATGGAGCTGCTATGGAAATCGCAATGAAGACTTACCAATACATCACCACCGCCATCGATCAGCGCGGTGTCGCGCAGCTAGTGCTCAATCGCCCTGACGTGCATAACGCCTTTGATGACATCATGATTGGCGAGCTGATCCAGGCGTTAGACGCCTTTGCTGCTCATCCGCAGCTGCGGGTTTTACTGCTGCGATCGAACGGCAAAAACTTCAGCGCAGGTGCCGATTTAGGCTGGATGCGCTCGATGGCCGAAAAGAACTACGATGACAATTTGCTGGACGCCGGTGAATTGGCAAAGCTGATGCAAAAGCTCGACAACTTCCCTGCCCCAACCATCGCCTTGGTGCAAGGCGCGGCCTTTGGTGGCGCTGTTGGCTTAGCCGCTTGTTGCGATATTGCCATTGCCTCGGATAAAGCCAGTTTTTGTTTAAGCGAAGTGAAAATTGGCCTGATGCCTGCGGTAATCAGCCCCTACGTGGTGCGCGCCATCGGCGAGCGTGCCAGTCGCCGATACTTCTTAACTGCCGAGCGTTTCTACGCAGCTGAAGCACTGCAGTTAGAGTTATTGCATCAGGTGGTCAGTGATGACGAGCTGCAAAAAGCTGGTGATGCGATGGTACAAACCTTACTTGCCAATAGCCCAGCAGCGGTAAAAGCCGCCAAATCGCTGATATTCACCGTTGCCAACCAACCGACCACTCAAGCGCTGATTGACGAAACCAGCCGTCGTATTGCAGCAATTCGGGTTTCCGAAGAAGGCCAGGAAGGTTTATCTGCCTTTTTACAAAAACGCACGCCGGCATGGCAATTGTCGCTGGAACCAAACTCGCCAGCTGCGGCCACTGCGCCAAAAGAGCCAATAGCGCCCACATCTTCAGAAGGACAGGCTTAATATGTTTCATAAAATTCTGATCGCAAATCGCGGCGAAATCGCCTGTCGCGTGATTAAAACGGCTCATCAGCTCGGCATTCGTTGTGTCGCGGTGTATTCCGAAGCAGACGCGCATGCCCGGCACGTGCAAATGGCCGACGAAGCCTATTTGTTAGGTCCGGCGCCAAGCAAAGAGTCTTATTTACGTGCCGATAAAATTTTAGAAATTGCCAAACTGTCTGGCGCGGAAGCCGTGCATCCTGGTTATGGCTTTTTGTCCGAAAATGAAGACTTTGCCAAAGCATGCGCTGAAGCTGGTGTAGTGTTTATAGGACCGCCGGTGCCAGCCATTGCTGCGATGGGCAGCAAAAGCGCCGCCAAAGAAATTATGAGCAAAGCTGGCGTACCGTTGGTGCCTGGTTATCATGGCGACAATCAGGACGAAGCCTTTTTAGCTGCTGAAGCCGATAAAGTCGGCTACCCGTTGCTCCTGAAAGCCGCATATGGCGGTGGTGGTAAAGGCATGAAGGTGGTATGGCAAAAATCTGAGTTTATCGAGCAGCTGCACAGCGCTAAACGCGAAGCGCAAAACGGCTTTGGTAACGATAAAATTCTGATGGAACGTTATCTGACCAAGCCGCGCCACGTTGAAATTCAGGTATTTGCCGACAACTTTGGCAATGCCGTGTATTTGCACGAGCGGGATTGCTCCATCCAGCGTCGCCACCAAAAAGTGATTGAAGAAGCACCAGCGCCAAACTTTTCACCGGCACAGCGTCAAGCAATGGGTGATGCCGCGGTCAAAGCGGCGCAGGCGATCGGTTATGCCGGAGCTGGTACCGTCGAATTCCTGTTTGACGAAGATGGTTCTTTCTATTTTATGGAAATGAACACCAGGCTGCAGGTCGAACATCCAGTCACAGAAATGATCACCGGTCAGGATTTGGTCAAATGGCAATTGTTAGTGGCCAGCAATCAGCCGCTGCCGCTCTCACAAGCAGAAATTCCGCTGGATGGGCATGCCATTGAAGTGCGGGTCTATGCCGAAGATCCGGACAATAACTTCCTGCCGGCAACCGGCAAACTGACTTATTTACGCCAACCTGATGCCAATCGTCATGTGCGGATTGACACCGGTGTGGTTGAAAACGACGAAGTATCGCCGTTTTATGATCCGATGATTGCCAAGCTTATCGTCTGGGACGAAAGCCGCGACCGCGCCATTAGCCGGATGCGCCGCGCGCTAAATGATTACCGGATTGCCGGGGTTAAAACCAATCTCAACTTTTTAACCCGGTTGGTCGAGCACCCTGCTTTTGGCCGCGCTGAGCTTGATACGCATTTTATTGAACATCATCAGGCAGATCTCTTTGCACCAGAGCAAAACGAGCCGACACAGGCGTTAATTTTGGCCGCGATGTATTTGTTATTAAAACAACAGCCATCAGAGCAAACAACCTCGCCTTGGCAATCGGCCATCGGTTGGCGTATGAACGAACAAGCCAAAGTGAGTTTTGCGCTGAGCCACGATGACACGACGCAACAAGTCAGCATCACCCAACAAGCCACCGGTTTTGTGGTTACCGTCGCTGATTTATCAGTGATGCTGCAAGCACAGCTCACCGCCGATGAATTAACCGCCAATATTAATGGCCATCAACGCAAAGTGCGGATCAGCCAGTTTGATGACACAGTTTCAGTGTTTATTAAACAACAACGGTTTGATTTTGATTATAAAACCACCGTTGAAGTGGCTGCCGCCGATGAAAGCGCTGGTAGTTTAAAAGCCCCAATGAACGGCACAGTCGTCGCTGTGCTGGTGAGCGCCGGGCAACGGGTGGAGGCCGGTCAAACCTTATTGGTAATGGAAGCGATGAAAATGGAGTACGCCATCAAAGCACCGGTTGCTGGTGTGGTAAATGCACTATTTTACGCCGCCGGTGATTTGGTCAAAGACGGCGCTGAACTGGTGGATTTTAGTGCGACTGAAAAAGCCGAGGCCTGAAATGAGTCTATCAAATGTAGTTCCACCAGCTTTTCCAGCAACGGTGCGCATCGTCGAGGTGGGTCCGCGCGACGGTTTACAAAATGAAGTGGCAGTATCACTA
>JAHJNE010000171.1 GCA_018820995.1 Gammaproteobacteria bacterium
CACAAGTCAGCTTCGGCGATAGCAACTTCAAGGGAGAGATTTTAAACATACAGTGACTCCAAACCATACGAATGAAAAGAGCAGCTAGCTTGCAATGTTTGATAACCAGTTGAAAGCAAGCAAGGACACGGATTTGTAACTAGATATGTGACTTGGAAACAAAATTTGATGGTATGCAAGTACGGACATTGTATTTAGACCGTAGGTTTGGGTTGGCACTTAGTCTATGTCGACAATGACTATGAATAAACAACCTGGGTGAAATCTAGGCCACCTACTAAAAATTGCTATTTTGGACGATGCACAGAGTACGCAGTTTAGTTTGCCGATTGCATCGAAATCGTGCGACTTTATTGAGTATGAAACTCAATTATCTTTCGCAGCATGGGTTAGAAAGAATATCGCAGACTATTGAACTGCAATAGGGCCGATAGGCAACCAAATAAGACAGCCAGGCGTTCTACAGTAAACGTCCGCGGGTCATTTGGGCCACCCCACTTCTAAGGCCGACAAAACCAAGATAGGCGAGTACCCACCGGTGCAAAGGGCGGTACTCGCAGGCATCATGTTGTTGAAAAATGTTTTTTGCACCGAGCCATGAATTGGTGTGCTCAACAAGAATTTAATCATTGCCGGCGGCATTCATAGGCAGGCGATTAAAACAGTCTCATTTTGAAATCTACATGTCAAAGCGCATTGCTGGTGAGTGGATAAAAAGGCTCAATAAATTTAGCTTTATAAACGCCATCTTGCTGGTACATCAGCTGCGAGCCGCCCCAGATCGTGCCCGGGAACTTCATCAGCTGATCTATTTGCATATTAATGTGGGCAAAAGTAATCAGTTTCATCGCATCCTTTGTACTCAACCATCTGATTTCTTCAATCATTTCAGGTGCTTTTAACTCGCCACTTTTCATTTTTGTGGTATACACCAGTCGCGTGGACAGCTCGTTATTTTGCGCAGTTTTGAGGGTAAACACCCCTTTTAAGGTTGGCGTGGTGATTTTTAGCCCATAGCTTGCCGCGAGTTCATCAAGCCCAGCTTGAATCGTTAGATTGTGGTCTTGATACCAACCCGGCGTCACCCAACGGTTTGAATTTTTGACTTTGACAATCATAAGTTCATTGTTGTCGTTGAACACCAACAAACGATGGAAGGTGGATGGTTTTGCCAATTCTTGGGCAAAAATTGACTGTGAAATCAACATAATAAGCAGTAGTAGTTTTTTCAAAATAATCTCCATCTATGTTTACTATCGAACACACAAACTCAGTGGCGCCTGCCAGCTGTCGCAATTTTTGCTGAGTGTGTGCTGAGTGCAACCTGGCCAGAATTTCAGTTGTTTGCCTTTTCAGCCTGCAGTTGTTTGATAATCGCCTCTGCCACTAACACCGATGATTGGTAGTTTTGGCCGGTGATGATCCGGCCATCGACTTCTATATAAGGCTCGTCTTTTTTGCCAAAGTGAAAAGTACCGTTGCGATCGAGCACCGTTTGTTTGATTAAGAACGGGAATTGCTTGAAATAATCGGCTGTTTTAATTTCATAATCTTCCGGCAAGCCGCTAATTCTTTTGCCGTCGACCAGGTATTTACCATCTTTGGTTTTCAGATGCACGATACCGGCGGTACCGTGACACACTGCCGAAATGATGCCCTGGTGTTGCTCGTAAATCTCCATCACCAGCCGCGAAATGTCGGCATTGTCGGCCACGCCATACATAGCGTTACTACCACCGACATAATGCACCGCCCGGTAGTCCTTCGCCTGCAGTTGAGAGGCTTGTTTGGTGTGCTTTAATGCGAACATCAAATCGCTGTCGTACAAATACATTTTATGCAGTGGATCCGAGGTATTAATGTAGGAAAGTGGCACCGCACCGCCTTTTGGACTCACAAACTCTACGGTGTAACCTGCATTTTTAAACGTCTGATAAGCATGCACAATTTCCGGAAAACTGACACCCGCAGGTATAGTAGAATTACCATGAAAATGCGCACTGGACAGGATAAACAACACCCGGACGCCGTTCTGAATGGAGTCTTCCCTTGTCGCAGCTTTGGTGATGATTTGCCATTGGTTGTCGACCTGCTTCAACAAAAAAACGTCAATAAAGCGGGTCTGACGGCTGGGGATCAGGATCTCAACCTTGGCGGTGGCGAGGTTGCCGCTGACATCAATCTGCAGAATTTCACCAATCCGGCCGTTGAATTTACCCTGTTCAGTAAGCTTGAACATGTTGAGGTAATCGGTGACCGGGACTTTGTTAAATGCCTGGCCTTCTTTATCCAACAACAAATCGGCGGCGGGGTGAAATGCCTTGGTAATTTGTGGCCTGTTGTTGTACGACGTGCCTTCGATGTAGTTATGTAACACCTGTTCAATGGCCGCGACTTGTTGCTGTTGCTGGCTGCTGGCGTCGGCTGCGATGCCGGGTTGCTGCATCAACATCATCACGATAACTGCCAGCAAGGGTTTGAATAAATAACGCATTATTGCTCCTGATTTAAGTGGGAAAAACCAGGGGCAAACTTACGATTGACGTGCCAGACCTACCAGCGCAAAAGATGATTCCGGATGACGGATTTATAATTTCGGAGTTTAAAGTTCCGGAATTGAACGGTCTTGAAATGAGGGTTTTGGAATTGCGGGGTTTGGAATCGAAAGTTCCGGTACTTTTTACGCCGAAGCAGGGTCGGCATCCGCCAAGCGCAAAGCCTTAAATTTCGCCGGTGTCAGCTGAGTGTGTTTTTTAAAGGCAGCGTAAAAAGTCGATAACGAATTAAAACCAGCACTTTCCGCCAAATCATCCATCTTCATCGAAGCTTCGCCCAGCAACAAGGTTTTGGCATGCTCTATCCGGTAGCTGTTCACAAAATCGTTAAACGATTGTTTGAGATTATCATTGAGTAATTGCGACAGTTTGGGGGTGGGCCAGCCGAGCATTTTTGCTAACTTTGGCATTACCAGATTGGCATCTAAATACACTTGCTGGGTCTGCATAAACTGCTCAAGTTCAACGATTAACGGTTCTGCAGTGTCGGCGGATATTTTCTTGTTGGCATAGCGGCCAACAATGTTGGTTTTTTTCTGCTGGAGATGCAGAAATACTGTGAGCGCGCCAACACAGAGTAAAAACGAATAGGTTAAAGCACCTGAGATATAAGAGGTGTAAGTGCCAAAATGATAAGCGCACCAAATCAGCCCGCTGCCAGACACTACACAAAACACGACCAGCAGATCAGGGTGTTGCCGCAAGTTGCTCAGGTTGAGGCTAACAATTTTCGGCCATAACAGCACGACCGACAGCAGGGTGTAAGCCAGCCATGTGTAATTAATGATTTTATACAAGGGCCCGTTCCAAAGTTGCAGATTTAAGTGGTACGGATAAATTCCCCCAACCAATATCAACAGCAACAGCGGGATGATGAGATGTAAGCGATGCAACGGGGATTGATGAAACTTCCCGATAAAATGCAGGCAATAGCAAAAAAGCAGCGGCCCAATCAGAAAACAGGCGGATAAACCCAGCTGCAGGATTTGCTTGCCAATCGTGGGATTAAAATGGAATAACACTGATTTTAATACGCGGATGCTCAGCATCAAAATCACCCCGGCCAGAAAGCGGTTGCTCCAGGCGCCAGGTTGCCGGAAAAATAAAAAAGCCGCCAGCAGCAGGCCATGTATGCTGCCCAAGCCACTTAATAACAGGATGAGTTGATCTGAAATTGCCATGTTGCTACTTAAATGTAAAGACGCTGCACTATAACAAGACGTTGCGAGATGTACCATGCTGCTGATTAATTGTTGGGTAGCCTGGAATTGGCAAGTGAGGCCTATCTCTAATACTTGCCACAATCCGACACGTTGCAGCAGGCGTAGAAAAAACGTGCTGTTCATCCCCCTAACAAATCTATAATGTTAGACTGACACTTAACCAATCAAGGTGTGAGATGAAATCTTATGACGAGTTGGAAGCTGAAATAGATGGAGGCAATCCAACAACAAATGAGTGAAATAAAAAAGAATGAACATGCTAATGCACTCAAAGAAGTTAAGCGTTTGTGCAAAGAGTTTGGTTTTACTGCTGGAATGCTGAACGGCTTAC
>JAHJNE010000172.1 GCA_018820995.1 Gammaproteobacteria bacterium
CTTCAATCGCTTTCGCAATAATATCCAGTTAACCACCGCCGGCGAAATGTTGTTACCCCATGCTCAAGCCGTATTGAATGCCATTGCGTCCGCTAAACAACAGATTGCGCTTAGTTATCACCCGGATAAACCGTTGCAACTTAGCCTGAGTACCGAACTAAGTGTGTTATTTACCGATCCTGCATTTTCGCAGTTTGTGACGAGCGAACATCAATGCCAACTACAATTGATGCCGACTGATCTACTGGGGCGTCAATCCCAACAGGTACAAGATGGCATGGTGTTATTAGGAAATCAGCTACCTGAACCACAACCATTGCAGGCATTGTGCCTTGGTTATCTGGAACTGGTCGCGGTTAGCGCCATCCCATCGGGGCAACTCATGGAAGGTTCACTCGGACAAGCACAAATCCCACGAATACATCAGTCGACGATTCAGTTTAGCTGCGCCGATCCGACACTATTACTGCAATGGGTATTGGTCAATCATGCGAGTGCATATTTACCAATGATACTTGTTGAAGACGCGATTGCGCAGAAACGACTTGAACGGTTACCTTTTCCGGAACTAAGGCTGCCGGTGTGGGCCTATAGTAAATCTGATGCAACTTGGCCAGGCTTATGGCGTACGACCCTACAAGGCAACACAGTGCTGCGAGAGGCTTGTTAAGGCCTAAACCATACTAGGCCATGCCCAAGCGCTTTACGAAGCGCTAAGCGCTTGTGGTTATGGAATAAAGGGAGTGCGATGGGGCCAACTAGCGCTCCAGCAACAAGCCACGGGGTCGACTTCAAGCCAGCTTTTTTTGCTAAAATGTAGCACCAGCCACTAAATACCGGAGACAATAACAATAACAACATGACGTAGTCCCGCGTAAAAAAAGAGCGACATTATATACCTGTTGTACTTGAAACTGCAGCTTTGTTGACTGAATTTTCAACTGACCAGCTTCGCCTTTTACATAATTTAGATTATTGAGGTTATTTAACTAAGAGATGTTCATGCGGTATAAAGACAAGTTGCCGCCCAGCAAATGACTTCACTGGGCGGCAACAAGCTATAGATGTTGTCTTACTGTCCTGCCGTTCTCAATTCGAGAAGACCGAAAAAACATCTTTGATTTAATAAAAGGTTTTACCCTGCTCTGCCATTTCTAGTAATAACGCACTGGGAGCAAAACGACTGCCGTGTAGAGCCTCATTACGGCGCAAATCTGCAACCACAGTGGAGGCGCCTAGCGCGTCGATATAACGAAATGGACCGCCAATAAATGGTGGGAACCCGATCCCAAAAATAGCACCAATGTCGCCATCACGGGCAGAAGCGATAATCCCTTCCTCCAGACATCGCACCGCTTCGTTTAACATCTGCACTAAACAACGGTTACTTATTTGGGTAAGGCTTAAACGTCCCACCGGTTGCACACCCAATAAGGTATAGACAGAAGTATCGACTTCCTTTTTGCCCTTTTTGACGGCAGCTCCATACCGATAAAAGCCTTTCTCAACTTTTTTGCCTTTACGACCGTCCGCAATCAATTTGTCAAATGCAGCAGGTGCTTTAAAACGCTCACCCAGTTCACGCTCCAAAATAGGCGAAATCTTCGCACCAACATCAATACCAACTTCGTCTAACAAGGTGATTGGACCGACTGGCAAGCCAAATTTAGTTAAGGCTTTGTCCAGTTGCTCAATCGGCTCACCTTCGAGTAGCAAGTTAGCGGCTTCATTCATATATAAAGCTAAGATTCGGTTGACATAAAAACCGGCGCCATCTTTGACGACAATCGGTGTTTTGCCTTGTTTACGCGCAAAGGCAACGGTGGTCGCGATGGTTTGCGGCGACGTTTTGTCGTGCGCTATCACTTCTACCAACGGCATTTTGTCTACCGGTGAGAAGTAATGTAGACCAATGACATTTTCTGGTCGTGCAGCTTGTGCTGCAATTTGCGCAATTGGTAATGAACTGGTGTTGGAGGCAAAAATAGTACCTTCATGGCAATTTGCTTCAATGTCCCGCACCATTTGTTGCTTTAATGCCAGATCTTCAAACACTGCTTCAACCACGATGTCCACATCATGAAAACCACTGTAATCAACGGTTCCCGTGAGCATTGACATCTGTTTTTGCATTTCAATGCGAGTGATAAAACGACGTTTGAATTTTTTCGCCAGCAGGCTGTAACTGTATTTCAGCGCATTGCTGATGCCCTGCTGATTGATATCCTTGATTCGAACAGGAATTCCAGCTTTGCCAGCAGTCACATTGGCAATACCACCGCCCATCAAGCCGCCACCAAGTACTGCTGCTTTTTTTACTTTGGCGCCTTTTACATCTCCAGCACCCGACTCTTTTTTCATTTGCGTGGTCGCAAAAAATAACCCGCGCAAAGATTTAGACACGCTGGTCATGCATAACTCACCAAAGGCAGTTGCTTCAACTTGCAGGCCACGCGCTAAACCACTATCAACACCGGCTTTGATCGCTTCGATAATTTTCAATGGCGCCGGATAATGACCACCGGTTTTACTTAACGTTTGTTTCTCGGCCTGACTAAACAAAATGCCGCGGCCAAATGGAGTATTCTCTAAAACCTTGCCCATCATACTGAGCTGCACCGGTTTACGTTGTGGTTTGCCGGCCAACGCCATTTTTACCGCAGCGTCCAATAAAATACTTTTTGGCACTACAACGTCCACCAGGCCGGCCTTCTTCGCCTGCACTGCCCGCAGTTGCTTGCCGGTTAACATCATATCTAAGGCTTTTTGCAAGCCCACCAGCTTCGGCAGACGCTGTGTGCCGCCACTACCTGGCAACAACCCAAGCTGTACTTCAGGCAAACCAAGTACGGTTTTACCATCACTTGTGGCAACCCTGCCATGACAAGCCATGGCCAACTCTAAGCCGCCGCCCAAACAAGGACCATGAATCGCAGCTATCAGCGGGATCGACAGCGCTTCGAGCTGACCAAACATGGTTTGCCCCATCGCTGCAATGGTGGTTGCCTCTTGCGCGGTCTGACAACCGTCTAACATCGTGATGTCAGCACCGGCAATAAACGAATCAGCTTTGCCAGAAATAATCACCAAGCCTTTGATGTTTTTATTGCTACGAATTTCATCGAGCACACTTTTAATCTCATCAGCAAAAGCCGCTTTGAGCACATTCATGCTTTCACCGGCGACATCCATGGTGATAACACCAACGCCATCGTCGCGAACGGCTAAAGAAAAAGTTTTAGGCATAAGTTCCGTCATTATTCTGTCTCCACAATCATCGCAGCACCGAGGCCACCTGCGGCGCAAGCGGTGGTTAAACCAATACCACCGCCACGACGATTTAATTCGTTTAACGTTTGCGTGATCAAGCGAGTTCCCGTTGCTGCGAATGGATGACCATAAGCAAGCGAGCCACCATTGACGTTAAATTTATCCATATCGATGTCACCAATTGCCGATGACCGCCCTAACTTTTCTTCAGCGAATTTTTTGCTACCGAACATTTTCATGTTGGCAAGCGCTTGCGCGGCAAAGGCTTCATGCATTTCGATTAAGGTTAAATCGTTTAATGTTAATCCAGCACGATCCAGCGCAATCGGCGTGGCGTAAGAAGGACCCATCAACATGTCTTCCCACACATCAATCGCCGCAAAAGCATAACTTCTGACATATCCTAATGGCTTGTAGCCAAGTGCTTTGGCATGGCTTTCCGGCATCATCAATACGGCTGAAGCGCCGTCCGTGAGTGGCGTACTGGTCGCCGCTGTCACGGTGCCATATTGACGGTCAAATACTGGTTTTAATTTGCTGTAGGAATCAAGTTTGGAGTCTTTACGGATGTTGTTGTCCATCTCCAGAAATTTGTTGTAAGGCTCAACATGGGCCGCCATCACTTCATCTTTTAACCAACCTTGTGCCCAGGCATGTGCGGCTAATGTATGCGAACGGTGTGCTAACGCATCTTGGTCGGCGCGGCTGATGCCGTGTGATTTTGCCATCTGCTCCGCAGTATCGCCCATCGACAAGCCGGTGGTGTACTCAGCCACAGCTGGTGGTACGGGTAATAAATCTTTTAAACCTAAACGGCGGAAAATCGCCAGTTTCTGACCAAATGTTTTGGCTTTGGTTAAATCAACCAGCGCTCGGGCCAATGCTTTACTCACACCCACTGGTAACACAGAGCTGGAATCTGCTCCGCCAGCAATGGCTACTTTGCTCACCCCCGCCATCATCGCCTCAGTGACGCTGACGACTGATTGAAAACTGGTGGCACAAGCGCGGGTTACACTAAAACCATCGGTATGCACATTCATTCCGGTGCCTAACACAATTTCCCGCGCAATATTTGGTGCTTCAGGCATCAGTACAACTTGACCATAAACCACCTGATCAATTAATTTGGCTTCGAGTTCGCTGCGGATCAACAGTTCATTGACCACCAGTTTGCCGAGTTCCAGCGCTGACACACCGTGAAATTCGGTCGCTTGTTTGGCAAATGGCGTGCGTAAACCGCGGACTATCGCAATCCGGTCCCCTTGGCGGGTGGTTAATTTAATCTGGCTGGTCATAGTGATCCTCTTTTGTGAACTCTTGTTCAGGTTCATTTTAGTCAACTGTTGCACAGGTCTGACCTGTAGTGTTTTTGATTGTAACGAGAGATCTAACAAATTAAAACACTTGTTTTAATGAAGTCCGAACCTTATATCCTGACAGTGGTCTTAGCCTAGTCTTTTTCAGGCCGAAACGCTTGAAAAACAGCCATTAATTTCAGACGAACAACTTTAGAAGAGTACAGCTGTGAACGCTTTTAACCAGTTAAAAACTTATTTAGATTCGCAGGTTCTGGGTCAGCCATCTTTGACCGAGGGTATCTTGCTAGCATTGCTAGCCAATGGACATTTGTTAGTTGAAGGCCCACCGGGCCTTGCAAAAACCCGTGCAGTTAACGCTTTGGCGCATGGCGTGGAAGGCAGTTTTCACCGCATTCAGTTCACCCCGGATTTACTTCCAGCCGATTTAACCGGCACAGATATTTACCGCCCGGAAACGGGTAAGTTTGAATTCCAAAGTGGACCGTTGTTTCACCACATTATTTTAGCCGACGAAATTAACCGTGCTCCTGCCAAAGTGCAGTCAGCATTGCTCGAAGCAATGGCTGAAAAGCAAATTACTGTTGGCCGCCAAAGTTACAAATTACCAGACTTGTTTTTAGTGATGGCAACGCAAAACCCACTCGAACAAGAAGGTACCTATCCATTGCCGGAAGCTCAGTTGGACCGGTTTTTATTACATTTAAAAGTTGATTATCCGGATGCGGCGACTGAACTTGCCATTTTGAAACTGACCCGCGGTGAAGCTCTGGACCAGGCAGCAGCACAACCGGTCAGAATTTCCCAGACCGATATCTTCGCTGCTCGCAAAGCTATTTTACAACTGCACTTCGCTCCAAGTCTCGAGCAATATGTGGTACAGCTGATTATGGCGACCCGCAAGGCCGCTAGCTACAGCACACAACTAGCACGCTGGATTGCGTATGGCGCCAGCCCGCGCGCAACTATTGCACTTGAGCGTTGTGCCCGCGCCAAAGCCTGGTTAGCCGGTCGTGACTTTGTCACGCCTGATGACGTCCAAGCAGTTTTTCATAATGTGGTGCGTCACCGTCTGTTGCTGACCTATGAAGCTGAAGCTGAAGGGATCAGTACCGATGCGGTACTTGATGAAATTTTGCGGCTGGTACCTGTTGCCTGAATAACTGACAAAGAGCACACATGGAACAGCAAGCACAAATACGACAGTGGCTGGCACAGTTGCACTGTGACGGCAGCAATGTCGAACTCAAACAACTGCTTCATTATCAGCGGCACACTAAGCTATTTGACTTAACGCCAGCCCAGACCATTCAAAGTAAACTGGCGGGAAGTTATCTGGCAAAAAGCAAAGGCCGCGGCATGGAATTTGATGAAGTTCGTCATTACCAGACCGGTGATGATGTGCGGACCATTGATTGGCGCGTCACGGCACGAACTGGCAAAGTACATACCAAACTGTTTCGGGAAGAAAAAGAACGGCCGGTTTTTATTTTGACCGATCTCAATCAATCGATGCAGTTTGGTTCGACCTTACTACTCAAATCGGTGCAAGCCAGCCATTTAGCGGCATTAATCGCCTGGCATGTGAAAAAAAGTGGCGATAAACTTGGTGGTTTAATTTTTAACCAGCAACAAATTCGCGAACTGAAACCGGCCGGGCGCAGCGTTGCTGTGCTGCGATATTTGCACCAACTGATCGAGTTACAACAGCAATCACTGCATAGTGTGCAGCAACAAATGCAGCAACATCAGCCCTTTTCGACGCCTGAAAATACTATCGATTTAGCGACAGCGCTTGGCCAACTGCGCCGACTCGCGCGTCCCGGCAGTCTGCTGTTTATCATTTCGGATTTTCAACAATTGGACGCGAACTGCCTGCGTCATTTACAAGCAATGCGACTGCACAATGAAATTCGCATTTGCCAGATCAGCGATCCACTAGAACAACAATTACCTGCATCTGCTTCAGGTCTAGCAAAAGTTTCAGATGGCAACACAGAAGTCACCCTCGACCTTTCTGGTAATGCCCTCAAACGTGATTATCAGTTGCAACAACAGTCATTCAGCCAGCAACTTCACCAACACTGGACACAATTAGGTTGCCGTCACTGGCAATTCAGCGCCAGTGCGCCATTACTCGACCAATTTAGCCGGAGGCCAGATGGCGAATTTGAACGCCGCTAATCCGAATGGAGCGAACACAAC
>JAHJNE010000173.1 GCA_018820995.1 Gammaproteobacteria bacterium
AACCCAAATGTGAAACCGCGGGTACTGACCATTACTCAATCCACTTACGACGGTATTTTATATAACGTTGAAGAGATTAAATCGTTACTCGATGGCGAAATCGAAACGCTGCACTTTGACGAAGCCTGGTTACCACACGCCGCCTTCCACGATTTTTATGGTGACTATCATGCCATCGGTGAAGGTCGGCCACGTTGTGATACCTCGATGGTGTTCTCTACCCAATCAACCCACAAATTGCTGGCCGGTATTTCACAAGCCTCGCAAATTCTGGTGCAGGATGCTAACAACAATAAGCTTGATACCAATTTGTTCAACGAAGCTTATCTGATGCACACTTCGACCAGTCCGCAATACGCCATTATCGCCTCGTGCGACGTGGCAGCAGCGATGATGGAAGCGCCGGGCGGTACCGCTCTGGTGGAAGAATCACTGGACGAAGCACTGGAATTTCGCCGCGCCATGCGCAAAGTGGATGACGAATATGGTGAAGACTGGTGGTTTAAAGTCTGGGGCCCGGATGATTTGACCGACGAAGGTTTAGATCACCGCGACGCCTGGATGCTACATGCCGACGAAAGCTGGCACGGCTTTGGCTCTATCGCCCCAGGTTTTAACCTGTTAGATCCAATCAAGGCGACCATTTTAACCCCGGGTTTAAACGTCGACGGCAACTTCTCGGACACCGGTATTCCGGCCAACATCGTCGCCAAATATTTGGCAGAACACGGTGTAGTGATTGAAAAAACCGGCCTGTACAGCTTCTTCATTATGTTCACCATCGGCATCACCAAAGGCCGCTGGAATACCATGGTGACGGCACTGCAACAATTTAAAGATGATTACGACAAAAACGCCCCGCTGTGGCGCATTCTGCCGGAATTTATCCAGAAGTATCCGCAGTATGAACGGATTGGCTTAAAAGATTTGTGCGACCAGATCCATGCGATCTACCGCACCTTCAATATTGCCAAACTCACCACTGAAATGTATTTATCCGAAATGGTGCCGGCAATGCGTCCAGCCGATGCTTTTGCCAAAATGGCGCACAAAGAAATCGAACGGGTGCCGCTGGACGAACTGACCGGCCGCATCACTGCGGTGATGCTCACGCCATATCCACCAGGCATTCCGCTGTTGGTACCAGGTGAAGTCTTTAACGAAACCATCGTCAGCTACCTGAAATTCGCCCGCGAATTTAATGGCAAGTTCCCGGGTTTTGAGACCTACATTCACGGTCTGGCACTGACCGAGATTGATGGCAAAAAAGTTTATTACGTTGATTGTGTGGCTTAAAACTGCGCATTAAATCAAGGAAGATTTGACCGCAGATAAAGTCATAGCAAAAGAACGGCTGGGCAGGCACACATATTGTCGCTGCCAGACCGTTGTACCCTCAATATACAAAGCCGTGCTTTAGATAGCGCGGCTTTTTTGTTATTCAAAGATGATCAAGTTTAGACTTTATGCAAACCAAAACAGTCAGGATCGGGTAAACTGACGGTTAGTTAAAAGGATAATAACTGTTACTTTAAATGGAATTTACAATATGAAAATGCTTAATTTATTGTTTTTAATGCTATTTCCATCAATAACAATGGCTACAGAAAACGGCTTTTTTTGTAGTAACTGTAGTTATGAAGAAGCGGTGGAAATTGCTATGCGTGAAGCGGCTCCGACGGTGCACTGTGTGATTCACCAGATGTCATCGGACGAGCAAGTGGAGCAATGTTCAAGTCTGCCAAAACGCTTTTTTGTGGTCAATGAAAGAAGCAAACAGATTTTTCAATTAGTGGTATTTCACAAACATCAAAAAAGTCAGCGTCAGCAACTCTCTCTTGCCACGCGCAACGGCGCACTCAGGACTGAACAGCAACTGAGTATTTTAAAGGCACTCGCTGCCAAGCGTCTGTTTTTCCCTCTGCTACTTGAGATGTCAGACAAACTGTCTGGCGAGGCCAGTTCTAACCTAAGAACTGATTCTGGCATTCAACACGCTGACACTAGCTGCTATACGGACCCGCATACACAGGCTTTAGAACATGCGATGTCAGAATCTCATCGGATGAACCTACAACTGAGAGCTCGTGCCAATTATCAACAGACATTGAATAAACCCGCATATTCAGCACTCAAAGACATATTTAAGCTGTGGACATTTACCAGCCTTGGAATGCATGGAGGTGCGGATCAAGGCGGATTTGATATCCGTTGGGAGGACAACGTACGTGCTTATAATTTTGCCGAAACCTATACCAGTACAGGGGGCTCGTTCTCACAACTCAGATGGGGTATCTATTTGACCGCTTCAGACGATTTAGAAGTAAAATTAAGTCCCACAACCTCAGTGATTGGTGGTTTTGGGTTGGACGCCTTACTCGGCTGGCCGACCGGCGCTTTGCCGCCGAAAATATCATCCTGCTTGATTGATGTGCTACAAAATAGCTATTTCGCGCGCACTATCTATGAACAGGCGAACGAAAAGCAAAGCCAGCACTTTGAACAAACGACTGACATGATCGGCCGCAATGAATCACGGGACGTCGGTTTAAACTGTAAATACAGCTTTTTCGACCGTGACGACAACCTGATGATGCAGTTTCTATCAAAATGTCCTTTGTAAGTCACCATTCATCGCCAGTCTAAGGCTTCAACAAAAAATGCAACGATAAATAAGGGAGCTACGATGAACAAAGGAGTATTGACCTTGTTTTGTGGGAAAATGCGATCGCTGATACAGACAAACACAAAACAAATATCATCCGCCAGCCGTGCGGTTCCCAGCATGACTTGTTTAAATCAATACCCGCTCTGACATGTCCTCCGATACCCGAACCAAAACCTATATTCAACCAAGGCACCACAGGTTGCTTTCATGTATTAAAAAGGTTAACTTGAAATGAGTGATGTGCATCAAAATGCTGACAAAAGCCGTTTTAAATGGGTTCTCAATAGTTGGCGGCAATAAAAACGCAGCCATTTTATGCATCGAGCGATCACTGAACTTGTTTGCCAGACAGAGTACATGGCGAGTTAAAATCGGCTTGAGCGGGATAACTACTTATTTTGATAACGGCTCAGTTTGATAACAGCTCAGTTTGATAACAGCTCAGTCTGATAAAAAACACAGTGTGCTAGCAACAGACCGAGGATCTGCACAAAAACGTAAAATCAACAAAGGAGTGTTGTATCGATGTCGTTTGATCCACTGAAGGTTTTTGCCTTAATGCTATGTTGCTTGTTTTCGCAGCAAAGCCGCGCTCAAAATCCGGATGATCCACAATGGCTGGATTTGAAGGAGTATCATCCGCACGAGCAATTCATCACTCATTTTGGCACCCTCAAATATCCACCACTGACGATGCTGGAGTTACCAGACCAGCAACTCGCTGTCATCATTGCAACGCAGGTTCCTGACATCAGCTCGCGGCATGAAAATCGGCCAGATGACTTGAGAGTCGTGTTTGTTGCAAAAACCAATCAAAGAGTGCCTGCCAAATTCGATGGTGAAAGCCTTGGGCGCTCAGGCCAGAGCTGGATTTCCAGCGTCACTTATCTGCCAGTAACGCCTCTTGCTAAAAAAGACACCTTAAAAATCATCCTGCAAGGCCGAGCGACGCCAGAAAGACTGGCGCAACAAATGCTCGAACAACAACAAGAGCAGGAAAGAAACCAAAAAGTTGCTCAATTAATCAGCACCATCCCTTTTCCTCCTTTTGTGGTCGGCGAAAAATATGAAGTGGTGCTCACTCAGATTGAC
>JAHJNE010000174.1 GCA_018820995.1 Gammaproteobacteria bacterium
ACATTGACGCAGCCTCTGGGCTTGAAAACGCCTCATTCTGGGCTGGGCTGTTGGCTGAAACTCCACAGGATATTGCGGCAGCTGCGGTATTGTTATATCAGGATCAACAACTGTGGCTCGAAAAACAGCAATTGGGCTATCAGATTTTACAGCAACAATTTGCCAGATCATCATTAGAACCGGCGATTTGGCAGCGGTTGGAGTCGGTCCGACTGCAGTTAGCCAATCACCGGGCGCAGCACTTTTATGGCGCTATGCTCAGATTTCATCACCATCGTAGCACTCGCTTTATGGGACAGTGGATTGAAGCCAAAACCAAGCTGGCGGCTTTGCAGCAGCAAATGCAAGACACGCAAGACCAGCAATTGGCAGGGAAACAAAACAGTGAAACGCCTGCAGTAAATTTAGCTACAGCAGAGCAGGATACTACTATCGGCGCTGGCAAGCCGTCTGTTGTAAGGATAAAAGCAGCGACAAGTGATTCTGGCGCTGCCCGAATCACAGTCGACAGCGCCGCAACAGTCACTCAAAGCATCGACAGCCTCGTATCAACAAACGAGCCATCGAAGGGAGCACTATGACACAAGCACACATTGGTCTTACTCAACTGACTCAGCTCCTCAACACCGAACTGAGCAGTCAATCAATCAAAGACTATTGCCCGAATGGGCTTCAGGTTGAAGGAAAGTCGCAAGTGCGCAAGGTAGTCACCGGCGTTACGGCCAGTCAGAAACTCATTGATGCTGCCATTGCGGTGCAGGCCGACGCTATTTTGGTCCACCATGGATATTTTTGGAAAGGCGAGGCCAGTGAAATTACCGGCATGAAAAAACGCCGTTTGCAAAGCCTGCTGTGCCACGACATCAGCTTATTGGCGTATCACTTGCCGCTGGATGTGCATGGCACACTTGGCAATAATGCCCAGCTTGGGAAGCGACTTGGACTTTCAAATATCCGGCCGCTTGAAACCGTGGAGCCGCGTGGCGTTGTGATGCTCGGTGATGTTGAGAATGAAACAACTGCTGCCGATTTTGCTGCGAAATTGGCGCAATTACTCGGCAGAGAGCCGTTATTACACAGCGCAGGTCCGACGACCGTTAAAACACTGGCATGGTGCAGTGGCGGTGGACAGGGTTATATTCAGGCCGCTGCGGACGCGGGTGCTGATTTATTTTTTACCGGTGAAGTGTCAGAGCAAACCATCCATTGTGCAGATGAGTTGGGGATCCATTTTATCGCCGCCGGCCACCATGCCACTGAACGTTATGGGATTCAGGCGCTCGGTGAGTGGTTAGCCGCCAAAAGTGGTATTGAAGTCATTTTTATTGATCAGCCAAACCCAGCCTGAGTCGAGGCAACAAAGACTGGGTTTACCTCGACGATGTATCTGGTACTAAGCAGCCGGGGTGACCCTTCGGCTCAACAGCATTTGGCTGGTTTCCCATTAACTGAACATACTGTTGCACCAACCCCATATACTCGTAAAAAGCATAACTTAGCGTATCCAGACTTTGGGCGGATGGTAGCCAACTTTGCCAGCCAATATCTTTGGTGTAACGACGCAGATGAAAATCGGTTGGCGCGGCAATCACCTGGCCACCATAATGCGCAAACCAGTTGCAGCTGCGAGGCATATGCATGGCAGAAGTAACTAATGCAGCCGGCTGATGCATGATTGATTTGACCAGCGCTTGCGCTTCGGCTCTGGTGTTGGTTGGCTTGTTATGGGTGATAATTTTGTCTGGTGAAACGCCCATGGCAATGGCATATTGCCGCGCGAATTCGGTATGCGACTGGATCCGGTCTTCAATATGACCGCTGAAATGTAAAAAGGCCTGCGGTTGTTGGTGCCATAAGCGAATGCCTTCACTTAAGCGGGCTAGCGAACAAGGTTCAGGACGGCTGCTCAGTGGCAGAAAACTGCTGTCCTGATGGTTACAACCAAGCACCATAATATGTGCGAGTGGCTGTTTAGAACTGGCCGTGGCAAAAGCCGGGTAAGCGAGTTCTAGTGGGATCACAAGCTGATCAACTAGTGGTTTAGTACTAAATAACCAGAATAACAGTAGTGAAATAGTCGCCAATCGGGGCAGACGCCGATGTTGGCGCCAGCTCATCACCACAGTGAGTAGCAATAACATCCACAGGATCATCACCGGCGTGAGTAACAGTTTGACAGGAAATTCCATAACTCTATGACTAAAAAGAATACTGACCGCAATTTTGACAGTATCGCTGCCAAATTCCAACAGAATATCTACCAAACCAGTAAAGGGCGCCTGCGCCAATTGGTGTTGCAACGGGACCTGGCCGAATTTTTGCCGCTGGCTCAGCCGACTCAGGTATTAGATGTGGGGGCAGGTCAAGGTCAATTGGCATTGTGGTTGGCCGGGCGCGGACATCAGGTGTGTCTGAGTGATTTGTCGCTGGAAATGTTGAACATGGCCAAGACCCGAGCGGCAGAATTAGCGCTGGAGTCGCAAGTGAGCTTTGCACATTCGGGCTTGCAGCAGCTGGTTTTGGAGCAACAACAATATCCGGTTGTACTCTGTCATGCGGTGTTGGAATGGTTAGCCAATCCAGCCGAGGCCGTGGCCGAGTTATTCAAGCTGGTCGCGCCGGGCGGGGCGTTGTCGTTGATGTTTTACAATGTGGATGCCAAACGACTTTCTAATATTGTTTACGGCAATTTTGACTATGTGTTGAGTGATTTAGTCACTAAAAAGAAAGTAAGTCTAAGCCCGCAACAGCCGCTGGATCCTTTGGATGTGCTGCGTTGGAGCTCAGAGCAAGGATTCGTTTTGCATAGTAAAACCGGTGTGCGTTGTTTTCATGATTATTTACGGGATCGTGCAGAGCAGGAAAGCCAGTTTGAGAAGCTGTTGGAAATTGAGCTGAAATACAACCGGCAAGAACCTTATGCATCTTTAGGTCGTTATCAACATTTGCTGTTGTTAAAACCCTTGTTGTAACACGCAGCAGACTTTTGCTGGCACCTTTGACGCCAGAGCTGGTAGCAAACCTGGTTTCAGGAGCATGACGACAGTGCTGTAGTGTTCGGTTTCTATCAGCTTCGCAAATACATTACCGTTGATATAGCACAAGAACGGGCGATGTTTAGCCACTTTAAATGCCGTGGCTAAACATCGGCTATTTAGTCAAATTCAACCTGATACAGCAAATCGACGGATTCATTCAGGCCACGGACCGCTTCTAAGAATAATTTACGTGCAAGTCGATAACGTAAAGTAAATTCACCAACCTGATTAAAAATGCCAACGCCATATTTCAATTGAAGTTTTGGCGATAGGTAACCGCTCACCATCACTTTCGAACTGTCGCCGCTCCCCGCTGTGTCAAGGCTGAGCTCACGTAGGCCGAACACTTCACCTAACTGACCGACGAGTTTGCCACTGCTGGCAATGCCGATGCCGATGAGGCTAGTGGTGACAGACTTATCCGAGCTACTGCTGGTTAAATCACGGCCCAAAAGTAAATAGGCAAGGGCATTGGCCTGTGGTTTGGCTGGTGTCGAAAATACTTTAATAACAGGGTTGTCAGTTAGGCCATCAACTTTGATCCCCGCAATCACCCCATCTTCGGTTTTTTCCGGATTGCGAATAGCTTCAATGGCCATCAACGGCTGGTCTGCCGGGCCGTTAAAGGTCAATTTGCCTTTACGTAGTTGCAAATCCTGGCCATAGGCGCGGAATGTGCCGTCTTTCAGGGTCACCTGACCATGAATGGTCGGCACCAGACCTTGCTGGCGAATGCGCAGTACGCCCAATAATTTGGTATCGAGGCCAAAAGCTGCCAACCGGACATTTTCACCGAGCGTCAAACGAACATCAGAGCGCAATTTCCAAGGGGGCAAGCCGCTGCGGTCGATCACCGCTGCAGTGCGGATCACTTCATCATCAGACACCCGAATCGCATTTTCTGGTAAAGCGTCCACTTCCATTTTGCCGTTTTCCAACAAAATTTCGCCGCTGAGTAAGCCTTCCCGAGGTTCGGCGCTGAATAATAAATCCGGGCTGAAACTAAAACTAGCGTTCGGTAAATGTAACTTCAGTTTTTTACCGGACAGTCGCGCACTGCCAAACCAGCCGTTTGTCACTTGCCAATCGGCGTCCCCACTGACATTTAAAGGGCCATCTGGGGTTTTTAATGCGCCAGAGAGCAAGGCTTTTTTATCGGAAAAGGCTAACGTTAAACTTGAGTCAGCAATTTCCATTGGTGCCTGGCGGCCATTTAAACTGAGTTTTTCCAACTTTACCTGACCATTTAACAATGGACTATCTAATGACCCTGTTGCATGAACGTCGCCATTTATTTCAGCGCTGAACTGGCTGAACTCACTAAACAGCGGTTGTAAAAAAGCTAAATCAAATTGTTGCAATTGCAGACGGGCATCCAGTTGTTTATCTGAGGTATCCAAAGCGGTGACAGCGAGTTGCAGCTCAGCCTTTGGCTCGCTGTTTTGTTCCGGTGATTGTTTAGATTGTGGACCGGTCGCAAGTTGCAACAGTACATGTGCATTCAGTTGTTGTTGGTTGAGGCTGGCATCAATGTCCAGCTTTTGCCAGCGCATTTCTAGTAGCGAAGTACTTTGATAGTCCAGTTTGCCGGCATTTCCTTCGAGTTTAATTTGCGCTGTTGGGAGCGTTCCTTTTTGCCAGCCAAGATTGATCTGGCCATCAATTTGCCCGCTGATACTTTGTTCGTCTGACAATAAAGCGTTAAGTGAAGTCATCTCAAAGGCGCTCAGCGCCAGTTGCAGCTCACCTTTTTGTAATGAGGCTTGTTTGAGCGGATCAACGCAAAGGCTGGCATTTTTGTCTTGCAGGCAAAATGCCGTCAATGACAATTGTTGCTTCGACAGCGACCAATTGCTTTGCACGGGCTGATTAAGTTGCCAATCACCAACATCAGATTTGAGACGGAGCTCCTGCCACTGAGCCTGCCAGCTATCCTTTTGGAATTGACCTTCCATAGCCATGACCGCTTGCAGCTGATGGCTATTGAGCACGAAGTGGCTGCTATGTTGTTGGCGGGTACCACTGAGTTGCCAATCAAGTTGTTGTAACTGCAAACCAGGTGCCTGACCTTGTCCGGCTATCAGCGAAAAAGTACTGCTTTTGTTGCCCCAGTCCGCTATGTTGGCTGTTAACTCCAGTGTATTAAGCGCGTAATCATCCTGATAATTCAGATCCTTTCCGCTGAGGCGTAGCAGTAAGTCTGGATGTGCTGCAGCGCCACTGACGTCAATTTTACCGGTGATTTGGCCTTCACTTTGTGAAATGGATGCTGCCAAATCAGGCATGTCTATTAAAACAGCCAGCTGCCATTGTTGGTCCAGACCACCACTAACGTTAATCTTGTTCGGACCATGTTTTAACAATAACTGCTTGGTATTGACCTGCCAGTGATCAGTTTGTTGTTGCAGTTTGAAGCTGCCGGCGAGGTTAAGCGGCAGATCACGGATTTGACCGTCGATGTTCAGTTTGTCCACGCTGAGGTGCAGCTGGGGTTGAAAGCCACCAGCAAGATCAAAGCTGCCGCTAAATTCGCCGGCATAATCGGTCCAGTACAGACCTGGCTGAACCTGATGCAGTTGCCATTGACTGGTTAGTTGCTGTTGCGCCAAATCGAATAAACCGCTGCCCTGAATATCGCCATTTAGCGTCGATAGGTTTAACTGTTTGATGGTTAGTTGCTGCGACGAGGGCTGAAACTGACCTTGAACTTGCAGTGCACTATTGGGTAAATCGGGCAGTGTTGCTTTTAAGCCGGCGCTAAATTGCTGTTGGTCTAAATCGCCATCAACCTGAATTGCAATCGCGCTGGCGCGATAAAGCGCAGTGGCTGTGGCTGGTAGCGGCCAATATAAAGCGTCGGCACTCAGTTCCACTGAAAAGGGGAGTTGAGGTTGCGTGAAATCAAAAGTTGCGTTGGCAGTGGCTTGTTGGGCGCCAGAAAGTTGTAATTGTAGTGCGAGCGCCTTTAATGGGCCGCTGATTTGACCTGCCAGCTGTTGCCCGGCGACAAGCTCTGGTAATTCAACATGAAATTGACCAGTCATAGTGCTGTCAGTACCATGAGTCCACTCAAGTTTAGCCTGAGCCTGCAAGGACGGTGTTGTTAGTACCAATTCGGACAGGTTAAGTTGCCACTGTTGTTGTTGCAAGTTGGTTGATAGCTGTAGTGTCGACAGTTGCATCGGTGCTTGATCTGGTTGTTGCAATGTCGCATCGGTGAGCGTTAACGAGTCAATGTTGACGGCGAGCGGCAATGTCAACGTGGTCAAATCTGGCATTTGAAATGCACTATCATCTTTGGTTGTGGCTGGCGCGCTGGTATTGAGCTGCACACCCTGCACTGTAGTGGCTAGCAAAGAGAGTTGTTGGTTAGTAAAGTTGCCGGCGCTATGCAGCGCTGCGACAGAACCTCGCATCGTTGCGGTGGTAAAACGGAAGTCCTTAACGTTCAACGCATCGAGCTTGATTGCCCAGTCTAACGATGTGGCAGGTGCAGGCTGTGTTTCAGCCATATTTTTTATCGCTGTTCCCTTTGAAGCCTCACCGCTATTCGCCAACTCGTTTGCAGCTGTAATTTCTGGCGCTGGTGTGATGTCGACCGAAGATCCTTCAATCGTTAAATAATCCAGGCATATCTTGCGTGCACTCAAACAATGCCAATTCAGTTGGGTTTCCAGTCGGTTAATTGTAAGGTTTATTCCTTGGTCTTGATAAGAAAGCTGCTCTATTACCGCGCCACGCCACAGGTCGCCTGTGACAGCGCCAATCTGTAAACCCGTCACAAACTGTGGCAACGCCAATTTTGCCAGTTGCAGACTCAGATTGGTCCCAGCGATCGCCAACAAGACTAATATCAACATCAGTAGCGTCAACAAGGTATTTTTAAGGTGGTACCAGCGTAATTTCATAGTTCTGGCCCCAACGTAAAGTGCAAGCGCACGCCATTTTGTTGATCGTTATTAATTGGAAATGCCAGATCTATCCGCAGTGGGCCGACCGGTGACGCCCAGCGAGCACCAAAACCGACACTTTGTTGCCAGTCTGGATTGGTGTTCCAGGCACTGCCATAATCGGTGAATAAGGCTAACCACCAATCGTCTTTCAGACGGTGTTGATATTCAAGATTGATCGTAGCAAGGCGGGTGCCGCCTAAAATAAGATTGCTTTCGTCCAGTGGCGAGGCTTTCTGATAGCCAAAACCCCGGAGGCTGTTGTCGCCACCGGCATAAAAACGTAAGGAAGGCGGAATATTCAGCACTTGCTCCTGTAAAATAACACCGCCATCGACCCGCACCAGCCAACGCTCATCGGCTGACCAGCTGCCAATCAGGCCAGCCCGACCACGTAATCGGATAAAATCGGTATCTGACGCCAGTGCTTTGTTGGCAACTTCCACCGTGAGTGAATAAAAGTCAGCGGTTTCGGGCATATTGCCGCCACTGTTGGTGCCTCTGCTATAACTAATTCCGGGCATAAAGAGCACCGATTGGTCATCCTGGTTGCCCTGAATAAAGTTCTCATACAAGCCACGCATCGAGAGGGTGCGGTTCCAGCCGCTTTTTAAGAGCCAGTTGCGCTCTGCGACTAAATTTATTTTTTGGCTGTTGGTGTCCAGATCATCGAGTTTGGTATAACTCGCTGTAAACTGATAAAAATCATTGGTGACATTACGCAACGGTAATTTGTAGCGCGTTTCAATTTTTTGCTCTGGACT